>JABMPK010000017.1 GCA_013203725.1 Candidatus Uhrbacteria bacterium
ATTTCCTGTAGCGTGTGCGCGGCACCGTATGCCTCAAGCGCCCATACTTCCATCTCTCCAAACCTCTGTCCACCATGCTGAGCCTTTCCTCCAAGTGGCTGCTGTGTGATAAGCGAGTAAGGACCGATCGACCGTTGGTGAATCTTGTCTTCCACCATGTGCCCAAGCTTGAGCATGTACATGTATCCAACTGTAACTGGGTGGTCAAACGCCTCTCCTGTTCGTCCGTTGTAAAGCGTCACCTGACCAGTCTCGTTGAACCCAGCCTTCACGAGCTCTTCTTTTATGATGGTCTCCGATACTCCGTTCATCGGCGCTGAAGCAACATGATATCCTTGCGCGTTTGCAGCTAGCGACAAGTGAACTTCTAGAATTTGTCCCAGGTTCATACGTGACACAACTCCAAGCGGTGTCAGAATCACGTCGACCGGTGTTCCGTCTGGCAAGAATGGCATGTCAGCGATAGGCACAACGCGGGAGATAACTCCTTTGTTCCCATGTCGTCCGGCCATCTTGTCTCCGACCTGAATCTTTCGCAGGTTTGCAACCGTCACAACAACGGATCGCACCACTCCAGGTGACAAGCGGTCACCATCCTCACGAGAGAATGTCTTAACGTCCACAATCTTTCCGTGCTCTCCGTGCTCAAGATACATTGAAGTGTCTCGAACATCGCGAGCCTTTTCTCCAAAGATAGCACGCAACAACTTTTCTTCTGCCGACAATTCCGTTTCACCCTTCGGTGTAATCTTTCCTACAAGGATGTCTCCTGATTTAACCTCGGCACCAACGCGGACGATTCCTTCTTGGTCCAGGTTCTTGATCTTTTCCTCGGACACGTTTGGAATGTCTGCAGTTAAAACTTCAGGTCCCAACTTTGTGTCTCGTACGTCCATCGTGTGTTTTGACAAGTATACCGATGTCAATCTGTCGTGCTGCACCATTCTTTCAGAAATGATGATAGCGTCGTCAAAGTTGTATCCGTCCCAGGCCATGAAGGCTACAAGAAGGTTCTGCCCAACGGCCAACTCACCATTCTTTGTAGACGCACCATCTGCCAAGACCGTTCCCTTCTGCACCTTGTCTCCTGGCAATACAACTGGTCGCTGGTTCAGGCCTGTCGAGTAGTTCGACTTTGTGAACTTAGACAGTGTATGTGTAACAATCTTGTTGTCTTCTCCCTCAATGACGATGTGTTTGCCATCTGCCTCCTTAACAACGCCCTTCATCTCGGACAAAACTACGTGCCCAGAATCCTGAGCGGCTCGCGCCTCTACTCCCGTTCCAATGATTGGAGCCTCGGGTCGAACAGTCGCAACTCCCTGCCGCATCATGTTCGTTCCCATCAACGCACGCGTAGCATCGTCGTGCTCTAGGAACGGAATCAAAGCAGTACCAATAGAAATGATCTGCTTAGAAGAAACGTCCATGTAATTCAACTTGTCTTTTGGAATTACCTTAGGCTCCCCATGCCAACGTCCTTCAACGAACTCATTAATCACATAACCATCGTCAGTAAGTGGCGATGTTGCGATGGTTGTAACCGCCTTCTCTTCTTGGAAGGCATTCAAATACGCAATTTTATCTGTGACGTGTGCTCCCTTACTGTCATGCTCGATGTGTCGATACGGAGTCTCAATGAAACCGTACTGGTTGATACGTGCAAAACTTGAAAGATGCCCAACAAGACCAATGTTTGGTCCTTCAGGTGTGTGAATAGGGCAAATACGCCCGTAGTGAGTAGGGTGCACGTCTCGAACTTCAAATCCCGCTCGCTCTCGCGACAATCCTCCAGGTCCCATAGCAGACAATCGGCGCTTATGCTCCAATTCTGCGAGTGGGTTTGCCTGGTCAAGGAACTGTGAAAGCTGTGAGGACATGAAGAACTCACGAACCGCTCCAATAACTGGTCGCGCGTTGATCAATCGAGCAGGTGTAAGTGTGTCGATATCGTGTGTAGACATTCTGTCCTTCACGATTCGCTCCATTCGAGCCAAACCAATTCGGAAACGTCCTTGCACCAACTCTCCAACCGCTCGAACACGTCGGTTTCCAAGATGGTCAACATCATCGGGTGCCTCTTGCGTGATATTCAATCGAATAATCTCGTTCACAACTTCGATCAAGTCTGCGAGCGTTAGAATTCTCTTTTCTTCTGGCTCAACGTCTTCCTTCTCAGTTGTTTTTCCAAATCGAACGTTAAACTTGTATCGCCCAACTTTGTCGAAGTCGTATCTGTCGAAGTTAAAGAACATTGAATGGATCAACTGACGAGCATTGTCGATAGTTGCCAAGTCTCCTGGTCGAATACGCTTGTAAACTTCCTTCAACCCTTCCTCCTCAGTCTTCGCGATGTCTTTTCCGATAGTTGCCTGAATGTAGTCGATCATTGGGTGCTTGTTTGAATGCTCAAACGCCTTCATGATCTCCTCGTCCTCAACCAAACCGAATGCTCGCAAAAGAGACGTTACCGCCACCTTTCGCTTTCTATCGATTTTTACCCAAATTACGTTGTTCGCGTCTGTTTCAAACTCCAACCAAGCACCACGGTTTGGAATAATCTTCGCACCATAGTACCGACGACCTCGTATTGCGTTTGCTGTAAAGAAAACTCCACTTGAACGCACAAGCTGAGACACAATAACGCGCTCAACTCCGTTCACGATGAATGTTCCACGCTTTGTCATGACCGGAAGGTCACCGAGGTAGATTTCCTGCTCCTTCTCTACACCAGTTCGTAGGTTCTTTAATGACGCACGAACTCGCAAAGGAGCCTCGTATGTAAGGTTCTTTGACTTTGACTCAACTTCATCAAACTTTGCCTCATCTAAATAGTGGTCTAGTAGTGTGAGCTCTAGGTCCCGTCCGATAAAATCCGTAATTGGATTAATCTCGCGGAAAAGTTCACCGATTCCTTCTGTGAGGAACCATTCATAGGAGTCGCGTTGGACACTTGCCAAGTTTGGCAATTCCATACCGTCTTGCGATGCACCGAATGTACGCCGCTCTGTCTCCAGTAGGGGGAGTCGCTTAAATTTCATAATGTAGCATTACGCTTACTTCAGGCGATCGCTCTTTAGGGACCACTCCCGAATAACTGTTTGAGATCATTTGTTCAAACTTCGAGCGAGACGTGGTGAAAAAAGTTGAGGAATAGCGGAGCTATGTTGAAACTTTTTTCACTATGTCGTAGCCGAATGTTTGGACGAATGAGCCAAACGTGTTATTTGGGAGTGGTCCCTGTAAGACTGTTTTGCAACAATCCACCATTTAAAAACAAGTAGACAACAAAAAATCTGTACCTCATCCTCCGGAGGAACAGTTACTTATTGAACAGTTGTTGAGTGCACAAACGAAGTGTCCGGTTCGCCACAAACCCAGACTTTCGCAAACGTGCTGCGGGATAACACACCAATTTTGGGGATTAGGGTGTTTTAGTGGCGGAACTTAGCCAATATTGCATAGGAGCAATATCCACCAATTCCGTCAAGAGCTCCTGGATTATACGAACAATTGCAATATTAGTCAAACATGGTGTAGAATGCCACTTTATCAACACATTGGTAGGCAGATTGATGAGCTAATCTTAGCCAAAAACCATCGACAGCTCCAACTTTGACAAGTGGGACTTGACAAAAACGTCTTTTTCTGTTATAGTCGCATGTCGTGAAGTTCAGAAAACGACGCTAGGGGAACATTTTCAATTGATCAAGATAGCAAATTTCAAATGAATTGAAATTCGAAAATTGATCCAATTGGCAAATCACTTGAAAATTGCCAACTTGTCTATTGAAAATGAGGTTTATAACTATAGATTGGAGGAGAAGATACTTGTCATTGATCTGGATGGACTAGGTGCAAACTTACTCCTACCTGTGAAGATGGCATGAATCGGTGGATCACCTTCGGGAGACGCCAGCGGTTCGTCCCCTCCAATTTGCAGTGATTCGGGAACGGTCCCCCTTATTGCCTCGTTCCAGGAACCGCATTGCTCTGTCAATATATATCGACTAATAAGCAATGCCCTGGAATGAGGCTGTAAGGCCTGCGATGTTGTTTACAACTTCGTAAAGAGAGAAAAGAGGCTTCCGGGGTCTGACTCCGGAGAAACACAAACCGGTCCAGAGTGGGCCACTTTGGGGAATTCCCCGATTGCGAGATATTGAGATGGCGAAACGACACGATGACAGCAACGCGATCCTGAAGGCAGGCGAGATGCCTGGCCGGAGCGCGGGAACGTTCGGAGACCTGATCGGCGAGCTCGATCTGACCGGCCTGAAGCTGGTGGATCGGAGCACGGCCGAGCAGAACAAGAAGAGCAAGAAGAACAACCCGGCCCCCGTCAAGGTGGCCACCGAGGAGACGACGATCATGAGCAACCCCACCGGAACCCAGCGAGGTGCCGTGCGCGGCCTCGCGGTCGTCGCGGACAAGATCGAGACCACCCCGGCGGCCCCCGTCGCGAAGGCGCCGGCGGCCACGAGGACCCCGCACCTCGCCCGCAAGGCGGCGGTGCGGAAGGCGAAGAGCACCCACGTGATGCTCGATCGTGACGAGACCGACAAGGTACACCTGCAGATGCAGGCGTTTGGAGTCCAGGGAAACTTCCCGGTCTCCAACCGGATCGAGATGACGATGACCCACGACCGGATCGAAGTTGCGCAGGGCAAGTTCAAGATCACGATCGTGGAGAGCCTGATCGCGAGCGTGGTCATGATGATCCAGCTCGTGACGAAGCGGCTCGGAGGTCTCACCACCCGCTCGGAAGGCGGGATCACGGTGAGCATCGTCAACGGCTTCCTGAAGATCCAGGTCACCAGCACGCCCTCGGAGGCGGTGGTGGACGAGATCGAGGAGATCGTCGAGGAGGAGACGGTCGCCGAGGTGGCGGTCGTCGAGAAGGAGACGGTCGAAGTGGCGCCGAAGGTCGAGGTGAAGGCGATCGTGCCCGAGCCGGAGCCCGAGGTGAGCGCGGAGATGGCCGAAGCGCTGGCGCTGGCGGAGTCGCTGGGTGAGGCGTCGGGGACCGGCCCCGAGGCTGCCATCGAGGTCCGCATCCGCGAAGAGGCGGAGGCGGTGCGCAAGGCGCGTCGCGAGGCGCGTGAGGCTCGGCAGAAGGCCGAGCGCGAGGCCGCGGACGCTGTGTACGAGGCCGAGCGCAAGAAGGCCCTGAAGTGGGGCCGCAAGAACCTCCGGAATATCTTCGGAACGACCCGCAAGGGTTCGAAGAAGCTCATCGAGGGGTGCGTGATCGAAGGTCAGCTGCGCTTCGGGAAGATCATCGAGCTGCACAAGGGGTGCTGCTCGTTGACCGACGAGAGCTGCAAGGGGAAGGCCGAGAACGTGACGATCATCGGAGAGTTCAAGGTCGGATCGTCGTCCTTCAACCTCTGTGGCTGGCACAACGTCGCGGCGAAGGAAGTCCGCGACGAGATCCGCAACGCGCCGTTCAAGAAGGCGCGCGAGGCGGAGAAGGCGGAGAAGCAGAAGGCGTTCGAGGCGAAGAAGGCGGCAGAGCGAGAGGCGCAGGAAGCGCAGATCGCCGAGCTGGACCAGGACACGTCCTGGGTCACGCGCCACGCGATGAACGAGGAGGGACTCCAGATGTGGAGCCTCGACGACGTGTTGGGCCGGCCGCACAAGGTCACCGGAGTGCCCTTCATCTACCACGAGGAAATGAACGGCACCGGCCGTGATCCCCTCACCGGAGAGGAGGTGGTCGGCGCGAACGGATTCCTGATCCACGCGCCGTACGACGAGAACGGGAAGAGGACGGACGAGCCGATTCGGTTCCGGCCCGTGAGTCGCAAGACTTTCGAGCTGGTGACGAAGCACGGGGCGAAGCTCCCGAAGGGCTACCGCATGTGCGGTCGCTGGGAGATGGTCAACTTCGTCAAGGAGGTCTTCGGGACGCAGCCGAAGGGCTACGCCGGCGGAGCGGCTCAGAAGCCGGCAGCCAAGCACAAGGGCAAGGCCCCGGCGGTGCTGACGGCCGAGGAGCAGGCGAAGCGCGCGAAGGACAAGAAGGACGCGCGCGAGATGCGCCGGCTGGAGAGCGAGGACAAGCGCAACAGCAAGGGCTTCGGCGAGATGAAGACCGCCTCCAAGAAGCCCGAGTCCAATCCCAAGAAGGGCAAGGGCAAGGGTCGCGGCAAGGGCGACGGAAAGTAGTCGGCGCAAGCCGCAACAAGCGCGGTCGCTAGACGACCCACAGCAGACGCTAGATGCATCACAAACGATCCCCGCTCAGGGTTGATCGGCTCTAGCAGTCCTGCGAACCTACGGATCCCCAGCACGCTCGTGCTGGGGATTCTTTTTTATAAAATTCCAAGCCTCCAAGTACAAATGTCCAATGAAGCTCCAATGGCCAAATTTCATCATGCGCGTAACTCCTTGGACATTGATCATTCATTGGACCTTGGAACTTTGTAATTGGAAATTGATTTCTTATCCCCATTTCTTCCTTGACCCAAACCCCTTTTCGGACTAGCATAAATATCACTCAGAACGCTACCGCTAGCATCTGACTGATGGAAGCATCTCTCCTCTTTGACCCTCGGGTCACTCGCTTCCTCGTCTGACTATGCGGTGGCGATCATGAGGTGTAGAACCCCCACCTACACGGCATCTCCACAGATCCGTCAGGTGGTTTTTTGTTGGAATACTCTCGCATGGTAAAATACAGAACACATATCTTGGGTAAGTTACTGTTTTTGGAACAACCCACATAATCAAATTATGGGAAAAAAGCGCAAAAAATCATCAAAGAAATCATCAAAGTCGAGCCTGCTCTCTCAACTACCCGACGGAGTACGCCGCGGACTATTATTTATCATTCTCCTTGCAGCGAGTGCGATCATTATCTTGTCAGCATTTGGCATGGCGGGATTGGCGGGAGAATTCATAGATAAGTTCATGGCCCTTCTCTTTGGATGGACCAGACTAGTCGCGGCTCTCGCCCTTCTGATATTCGCATTCGGAATAATCACGCCTCGGTCAGAACGAATCACGGTGTGGACATACATCGGTCTTGTCCTTATGTTCATGTCTGGTACTGGGTTGATTAATCTGTTTGCATTCAGGTCTCAGGAACTATCGGAAAAGCTTATTGCTGCAAACGGAGGTTATCTTGGCTTAATATTTCAACAACTTGGAATGTCGACTGTTGGATTCTGGGGCACGTTCGTAATATTGCTTGCTTTTATCGCTATAAGCATCGTATTGCTATTCCATGGATCATACTCAGACCTGCGTGATGTAATGGATAGAATGTCTGGCAATGTTGATGATGACGAAGACGACGAAGAAGATGAGGAGGAAGAGGAAGTAGAAGATGAGGAGGAAGAGGAGCGCCCAAGAAAGAAGAAACGACGTATAAGAGATTTTGCAACACTTGCAAAGGCTAAGTCTACAGAAGAGACTGTTCTAACTAAAAAGAGGGAGAACCACGTTGCATTTTCACTCGATCTCTTGGAAGACCGACCACTCACACCAGACTCTGGCAACATCGACAAGAATAGCGACGTGATTCAACAGACCTTTGAGAACTTTGGGATAGATACTGAGGTTGTAGACGTTGCAGTTGGTCCGACTATCACTCAGTACGCGATAAGACCAGCACAAGGAGTAAAGCTTTCACGAATTGTCGGTCTTCAGAGTGACCTCGCGCTCGCGCTCGCGGCACGCCCAATACGAATCGAGGCTCCAATCCCTGGAAAGTCGCTCGTTGGTATTGAAGTTCCAAATAAAACAATCGCTACTGTTTCGCTTAGAACTATCTTGGAGGCTCAGCCATTCAAGATGAGCGATGCAGACCTTACTTTTGCGCTCGGCATGGACGTTGGAGGAAAGTCTTGGGTCGCAGGATTGGAAAAGACCCCTCACCTGCTTGTAGCCGGTGCTACCGGTTCTGGAAAGTCGGTTTGTTTGAACAACATCATCGTAAGTTTGCTCTACCAACATGGGCCAGACTCGTTGAAGTTCATCATGGTGGATCCAAAGCGTGTTGAGTTGCCGGCATATACCGGTATCCCACACCTACTCGTTCCGCCAATCACAAAACCAGACGATGCTATCAACGCCCTTAAGTGGACAGTGCGAGAGATGGAACGTCGGCTAGATGTTTTGAGTGCAGCGAGCGTGCGTAACATTGCTGGCTACAACAAGAAGTCGTCGGAACAGATGCCGTATATAGTATTCATTATCGACG
>JABMPK010000018.1 GCA_013203725.1 Candidatus Uhrbacteria bacterium
AAAAGAGTAAGTCAATAGTCAATGTTTAAAGGCTCAAGTTCTTGGTGGACTTGAGCCTTTGTGATTACTAACTAAATAAATGTTGATAACTTGCAATTGTTATCAACAAGTTATCCTCAGTTTTCCACACCCTTTGTCCTCAGTCCTTCCCCTGTGGACAGGTTGGGGAGCCTGTGGATATGTGATATGATTCCGTCCACATGAGACTCCACGTAAGTCTCGCTTGTCACTTCTCAAACAAAAACTATGGACACACAAGAGCTCTGGGAAACCGCTCTTGGTGAGCTTGAACTTCAGCTCTCCAAGGCCAACTTCACAACGTGGTTCAAAGACACGTTTATATCGGAAATCAGCAACGACCGAATCGTTATTGCTGTTCCAAACAACTTCACAAAAGCTTGGCTTGAATCCAAGTATCACAAAGACATTTTGAAATCACTACGGCGCGTAACAAGCGACGCAGTAAGAGAAGTAAATTACAAAGTTGAAGTCCAGAGCTCATCATCCGGCGTCCAGTCGATTCCGATCCAAGAAGTTCCGTCGTTCGAGCAGCCGCAGAGTTACCAATCAGATGGCGAGGCTAGAAGTTCGACAGCAGGAGATACATTAAACCCACGATACACATTCGAAACATACATTGTTGGAAAGCAAAACGAGTTTGCCCACGCGGCAGCCATGGCAATCCCAAAGAACCTTGGGACAACCTACAACCCCCTCTTTATATATGGAGGAGTTGGACTCGGGAAAACACACCTTTTGCAGGCAATCGGACACGAGGTGGTAAGACAGCACCAAGGAAAAAGAGTTTTGTACGTTACGAGTGAAAAGTTCACTAACGACTTCATAAACGCGGTGCGTACAGGGCGTGCGCGCGAGTTCAAAGACGTTTACAGGACAGTAGATGTGCTAATCTTAGACGATATTCAGTTCTTCTCTGGAAAAGTTGAGACTCAAGAGGAGTTTTTCCACACTTTCAATGCTCTCCACCAACAGAACAAGCAGATCATCTTATCAGCTGACAGACCGCCAAAAGCAATCTCGGCTCTAGAAAACAGGCTACTATCTCGATTCGAGTGGGGAATGACCGCGGACATAAGCTCTCCCGATTTTGAAACTCGGGTAGCGATCCTGGAATCGAAGTGTCGGGAGCGCCAGTGGAACATGAAATCCGACGTAGTACACTTCGTCGCGGAAAACATTTCTTCTAACGTTCGTGAGCTGGAAGGCGCGCTCAACAAGATCATCGCTTACCACCAGCTAAAGAATCAAGCACCGTCGATCGAATCTATTTCCCCGATCATCCAGTCGTTCCGACCGGTAGACATCATAAAAACTGTGACGCCAAGAGAGTTGATGAACGTCGTTGCAGAATACTTTGACATTACCAACGACGAGCTTGTAGGCAAGAGCAGAGAAAAGAGACTCGCGTTCCCACGACAAATCATCATGTACTTGATGCGCGAAGAGATGACATTCTCTTACCCAAGCATCGGTGCAGAACTTGGAGGGCGAGACCATACAACTGCAATGCACGCTTACAGCAAAATCAAACGACTGTTTGAAACGGATGAGAAATTGAAGCACGACATAGAAATTATCAAGCAACGGATGTACACAAGTTAAGACCTGTCATCCTGAGCGGTAGCCGAAGGAACTCCCAAGAATATTTATCAGAACAGCAACAAGGGAGATCTTTCCGCTTCGGTCAAGATGACAGTCGTAGATGTCCACAGAAATTGTGCACAATAGGTGTGCAACCCTGTTCATAAGGCTGTGGGAAAGCATGTGTGTGGAGAGTGGAACAAGCTATGGATAACGATATCCACCGGGGTGTGCACAGATCCATGCACTTTTCATCAGCTTGTTATGAACACGTAATGTGGATTGATTAGTGAGTAATGGCGGTATCAATAGTGGCTTACACACTCTGTCCACCGCCCTACTACTAATACTAGTTATATATATAGAATTCTTAGGACTCAGAAACATGATCTTCTCGTGTACAAAAGACAACCTGTATAAAGGCCTGAGTGTGGTCAGCCATATTTCTAATAAACAAGTAAATTTGCCTGTACTACAGAACGTCCATTTAAAAGCAGAAGGGGGAAGCATTGTTTTATCGACAACGAATCTTGAGATCGCAATACGAATTAATCTAAGAGGAAAGATTGACCGAACAGGAGAGTACACAGTTCCAGCAAAGTTATTCTCGGACTTTGTAAACCTGTTACCAAATGAAAGAGTCGATATTGAATTGGTAGACACATCACTAGACGTATCGTGTGGTGATACATCGACAAGTATCAACGGAATCGACGCGGCAGAGTTCCCGTTGATCCCAGCAGTTGATACATCGTCGAGTTATACGGTTCCGGCGTCTGATTTTAGAGAAGCTTTGTCTCAAGTATTGTTCTCAGTTTCCAACAACGAGGCGCGCCCGCAATTATCTGGTGTTTTGCTTAAACTGAAAGGGGAAACTCTGACACTCGCAGCAACGGACAGCTACAGGCTCAGCGAACGAGTTGTAAAATTGGATGGAGAGGTGGTAGAGCGCGAAGTCATAGTACCGTCTCAGACGCTGCAGGAGGTCGCTAGGATGATTCAAGTACTCAAAGACGACCCTGAGATCGAGGACAAGCTAGAAATCAAGTTCTCGGACAATCAGGTGGTGTTCGAATTTGGTCCTGTTCAACTCACATCGCGGACAATCGACGGGACTTATCCAGACTATACACAGATTATCCCCGATACCTTTGCAACTGAGCTTGTTGTGGGGAGAGATGAACTTACAAAAGCTATTAAAACTGCCAGTTTATTCTCACGCGCCGGGATCTTTGATGTGATGTTGAAAGTAGACCCTGAGGGTAAGAAGATATCTGTGACTGCCAACGAAGCTACCCGCGGTAAAAATACGGCCAGTTGTGATGCGGATGTGAAGGGTGGAGTGAACGAAGTAACGGTAAACTTCCGATATTTGTTAGATGGATTGAACGCGATGAGTTCAGAAGGTGTTACAATCAAGATGATCGACGGTATGAACCCATGCGTAGTTATGCCAAACGGCGGGCTCGATAAAGGGAAGTACCAGTATATCGTGATGCCGATACGGCAGTAGATAAAAAGACAACCACCTGGGTGACCGGGTGGTTTTTGTATTGACAGGCCGCGTCTTTTTTGGTAAGTTCCGACCAGAAAAGGGGGAGCTTGTGAAACATTTAATGGCGTTTTTCATGTTCGCAAACGATGCAATTCAGATACCTGTAGACTGGCTGTGTGTAGGTGTGCAGAAGTACTTTCATGTCTCTAGGTTCTGGATGATGGCGCTGGCAATGTGTGCCACGAGTTCGTGCTTGATAGGCGGGTTGGCATTGAGCGCATACCAAGATACGTTGAATGGCGGGAGAGCGTTCTTCGTTGTCACGCTTGTTCCGATCTTTCTGTTCTCGGCAATCTATCACCACATGTTGAGCCAACGGTTCGAAGCGGGTGGTACTGTGAAGACAGGCCCAAGAGAGTCCGTAGCACTGTTTACACGGCTGGTGTTTACAGTCTTCATGCCGGTTGTTGGTTTGCTCGAATATCAGAATGGGCTCTTTGGTAGCGACTATACCGATCTAGTAGCGGCGTTGTCCTACACGGCTTACCTATGGATAGCTACCTCCAAGGACCTCGACCGCGGCGAACGCGAGAGTTTGTTTGAGCTAGAAGCGCAGAAGTCTGAATCCTGATCTTGATCCCGGCTACGGCCGGGTGTTTTTTTTGCGCTCTCACCGAGAGGGCCCGGCTATCCTGGCGTGGCTAGGAATGATGGTTCATTTACCTGTATAACCAAGGACAGGAAAGTGCTATCCTCTCTGTCCTGCGGACATCTCTCCTTTAAAAGGAGAGACTTGCTAGTGTTTGCTAGTAGTATCTGGCAATTTCTAGAATATACCAGCTCGTAGGG
>JABMPK010000019.1 GCA_013203725.1 Candidatus Uhrbacteria bacterium
ATCTGGCACTGTCGCAGAACCGTATATATTTCCTGCTGAAGTATTAACGTGGGAACGTCCACCAAGACCACCATATCCTGCACCATCACCTGGGTTACCACCAGCGCCTGCCTGGCCAGCAGTACACAGACCGGTGGTAGGATGTGGTCCACGCCCAGGAGCTGAACCTGCCCCCTCGCAACCCAGCTGATCCACATTAATACTTGCGCCAGATTCGATCGTGAAATTTCCGCTTACATCAAAATAAATATTATAGTCCCCCGAAATAGTATTTTGCGTGTGATATACAGTAGCTCCATTATATATGGTCACATTTCCATTTCCACCACTACCATTTGTAACAATAAGAGCCGCACTAGCACCTCCCAAATTCACTGCGTCATACTTGAACTCCAGATTCGAAGCTACGCCACCTCCAGAGCTCCCAAGAAGCAGCTCCCCTATTGTCGTACCTTCTGTCATAACCACTGTAGTCGCCGTGTCTATGACCGCAATATCTCCAGCGCCAGGACAAGTATCACTAGACCAGTTTGCACACTGGGTGGAGCTCCACTGTATTCCGTCACCTCCACCGTCCCACGTGATTGTGGCAGCACTAGCCTGTCCAGCGTAAAACAACGCTCCAACTGCGATCAGAAAAAGAATAACAAAAACGTGTTTCGGAGCAGTGAGAATGTGGTGCATATATGGTTTTAATTCAATGCCATTGTACCACGTGCATGGGGGGTGATGTGGACATCTGTCACTTATCCACAAACAAAAAACCGAGCGGAATACGCTCGGTTTTGCTTGTGTTTGCTAGTACGGACGCGCAGAAGAGCGTCCCTACAGACGTGTGGTTACTAGAACCCAATCAACTGAATCTCCTCCTCCAACTGAACCCCATACAAATTGCGAACCTTTGTCTTTACCGCCGCAAGCAATTGCACAATATGGTCAGCCGTCGCGTCGTCGCCATTTATTACAAAGTTTCCATGAACATCTGATATAGACGCGCCTCCGACCTTGAACCCTTTAAGGCCCGCCTGATCAATAATCCAACCTGCAGGAATTCTTTTCTGATCTATGAAGTTTGGTGGGATGTTTTCTTTTCCGATCACATCAACGAGCTCTGCGATGTCCGCCAAATCTGCAAACTCAAAATTCTTATACGCACACCCGGCACATCTCTCATTCTTTGGCTGTGATGTTGCGCGACATTGTAGAACATCCTCAATCTTCTCCATGTTCCGCTCGATATCTCTCGGCTCGAGCTTGAAGTGTGCGCGTAAAACTATCCAAGGTTTATTCTTAACCTCCGACTCTCGATATCCCATCTTCAGTTTTTTTGCAGACACCGAGCGCAGCTCGCCCGTCTCACCATCCACGATATCAACGGAAACAAGGTTGTCCTTTGTCTCGCCGCCAAAACAGCCAGCATTTCCACGCACAGCGCCGCCGATGGTTCCTGGCAATCCAACCGCCCACTCAAATCCAGTGAGTCCCTGCATTGCGGTTTGTCGCGCAACCATCGCAGACAACGCTCCGGCTTCTGCGACGACCTCGCCGCTCGTTTCGTCGATCTGGATCGATCGGTTCGCCATTTTGATAACTAGACCATCAAACCCAGCATCATTCACCAAAATATTTGTACCCGCGCCAATCACAACCCAATCGAGCTCGTGCACGATCGCCGTCCGAACAAGCTCAACAACCTCCTCAGATGTCTGAGCAGTAGCAAAATACGTCGCCAGCCCGCCGATCTTGTAATGCGAATGCTTCGCCATCGGCTCGTCGATCTTAAGATCTTTGCTGACGATGCTTTCTAGTTTTGCTAGGAGTTCAGTGTTCATGCCCTTGGTTTTATATACTCTAGTGAATGCTTTGGAATATAGGTCTTATTGGTCGTATATGACCTATGTTCTGGCGCGTTATTCTTATTGAACGAGCTCTCTTGCGAGACCGTCTATAGACCCAGCGCCTGCCATCAGTAGCACATAGTCTTTCCTCACAACCTTCCCAAGCGCTGTCCGAGCTTCTACAAGATCTTTTGCAAAAATAACTTCACGAACAACGCCACGCGCCTGGTCGTGTTTCTTGATTGCCTCAACAAGCTCAGCGCTCGACGTATCTGCGCTCACTTCGTTGCGTCCTGCAACATCGTAAATCTCAATCAACACCACCTCGTCTGCGTCGTCCATCGACACCACAAACTCGTCAAACAATCCGCGCGTTCGTGCGTGTTGATGCGGTTGGAAACATAAAACTATTCTGCGGTCTGGTAGGAAGGTCTTCGTGCCCTCAAGCAAACTCGCCAACGCTGTTGGATGATGCGCGTAGTCCGAGTACACATCGGCGTCCTGAAACTTACCGAGCTTCTCAAACCGTCTCCAGAGCCCTGGAAAGCTTTCGAGTGACTGCTTGATCGTCGCGCTTGGAACGTCTAGTGCATATGCGGCTAACGAAGCTGACATTGCGTTTGCAACGTTATACTCACCTGGCAGCGGTAAATGAACATCACCAATCTCAATACCTTGCATGTAGACATGAACAAGCTGGTCGCCAGGTAACGATTCAACGACTGTGTAAAATTCCGCGTCGTCGCCGTGAGAGATTAGTCTAATATCAGGTCGAGACTCCACAATCTCCCCTACCAAAATACGGGACTGCTCGTCATTCTTATTCCAAACAAGTATGCCGCCCTCTGGCAATTTCTCCACAAACTGTTTCATCGTCGAACGAACATGGTCAACGTCTTTGTAAAAATCGGGATGATCAAACTCAATGTTGGTCAGCACGATGATGTCCGGATCTAAATGCAACATGTGTGACTGATACTCACACGCTTCTGCAACAAACAAGTTGCTCTTCCCTACTTGAAGGTTTCCATATTTCAAGCCTGGAACCTGCGAACCAACAACCACGGTCGGGTCGAGCCCAGCGTCAATCAAGATCTTTCCAAGTAATGCGGTCGTTGTAGACTTACCGTGCGTACCCGTAACCGCGATGAGCTTATGGTCACGCGACACCTCTCCCAAAAACTCGTTGTACACAACTTCGCGCGCGTCTAAATGTCGCCCACGAATCCGCTCCTCGTCGTCCTCAGGAACAGCGCCCGAGTACACAACAAGTTCAACGTCCTTGCCCATCTTGTCCGGATGACTTCCAAGCCACACTTGAATATTCATGTCACGACAAGACTGCACAATCACAGAATCGTTAACGTCAGATCCTGAAACATAAACATCCTGTGCCTTAAGCAACTTCGCCATCGCCGACATTCCAATGCCTCCAATACCAACAAAATGTACGCGTTTGTATGCATTCATAGAAATCCAATATACCACGGTTTATTTTCAATAGACAATTTGGCAATTTTCAAATGATTTGGCAATTCGCACATTGATCAAATTTCAATTCACTTGAAAATTGCAAACTTGAATTTTGAAATTTATATACCGGATTGCACGAAAAGTCGAGAAAGTGTAGACTTTTGCTATGAAAAATATCCATTCTTTCGATCCCGAGGTTGCCGAGGCGCTGGAGCTTGAGCTTACACGTCAGCGCAATGGCCTTGAGATGATCCCGTCCGAGAACTTTGTATCAGAGGCCGTACTCGAGGCGCTTGGTTCGGTTTCAACTAACAAGTATGCGGAAGGTTATCCTGGAAAACGTTACTACGGCGGTTGTCAGTATATTGATATTGTTGAGCAACTCGCAATCGACCGTGCTAAGGAGATCTTTGGTGCGGAACATGTAAACGTACAGCCATTGTCTGGCGCGCCTGCAAACATCGCGGCGTATGAGGCTCTACTGAACCAAGGTGACACCATTCTTGGCATGGACCTGTCCCACGGCGGACATCTTACACACGGTCACCCGGTCACTCAGTCATCGAAGATCTACAATTTCATTCGATACAAAACAAATGAAGAAGGCAAGCTCGATCTTGATAACTTGAGGGCAATGGCGCTAGAGCATAACCCAAAGCTCATACTCATAGGCTACTCCGCGTACTCACGCGAGATTGACTTTGAACGTGTACAAGAAATCGCAGATGAAATTGGAGCGATGACTATGGCAGACATCGCGCACATCGCTGGTCTTATTGCGGCAGGTGAGATGAACAACCCTGTTCCTATTTTTGATGTTGTAACGACGACGACACATAAGACACTGCGAGGACCTCGTGGCGGGATGATCATGTGCAAGAAGAAGCATGCAAAGGCTGTCGACAGAGCCGTATTCCCAGGATTGCAAGGCGGGCCGCATGAAAACGTAATAGCAGCAAAAGCGATTGCATTCAAGGAAGCGATGCAGCCAGAATTCAAAGAATACGCACGCCAGATCAAAGCAAATGCAAAAGTTCTCGAGCTGGAGCTCGGTTCTCGCGGATTCAAGCTTATGTTTGGCGGTACGGACAATCATCTTCTACTGATCGACGTCACGTCAAAGGGAGTCACTGGTCACGAGGCTGAAACCGCGCTAGATAAAGCCGGCATCACCGTGAACAAGAACATGATCCCCGATGACCCTCGGAAACCTCTCGATCCATCTGGAATTCGACTAGGAACACCGGCGCTCACAACGCGCGGTATGAAGGAGGCGGAAATGAAGCAGATCGCCGACTGGATTGATCGCGCTATAATCTCGCACGATGATGACGGTAAGCTTGGAGAGATCAAGGCCGAGGTTGAAGAAATGACAAAAGATTTTCCTCTATACCCAAACCTGAGTTACATAGAATGATTACACGCTATATAAACGGACGCGAGATTGCAGCCGATATTCATGATGAAGTGAAAGATGAGATTGAACATGAAAAACTAGACCTTGGCCTTGCGGCAGTTCTGGTGGGCAACGATGAAGCGTCACATATTTACGTTAGACTCAAAGAACGCGCGGCAAAGCGCGACGGTATTCGTTTTGAGCGGATTACTTTGCCGAGTACGACTGCGCAAGGAGAGCTCTTGTCTGTTATAGAGGAACTCAACGACCGCGACGATATTCACGCGATCTTGATTCAGTTGCCGCTACCAAAACAAATCGATGCAGACGAGGTTATCCTCTCGATCGACCCTGCCAAGGACGTCGACGGCTTCCACCCAGTGAATGTTGATAGGTTTATTGCAGGTCAGTCCGCAGTGCCGCCGGTTCTAACGCAGGCGATAGTTGCCATGCTCGAGTCGACCAACGAAAAACTCGACGGCCGTCACGCCATTGTAGTCGCGAACTCCCCGGCACTTTTTGCACCGCCAGTATCGGCAGCCCTTAGTCCACTGAACGTCACAACTGACTGGACTAAAATCGACGCGTCTGACTATAAGGAGCGTCTGAAATCCGCGGATATCGTAATCGTAGCGCTCGGAAAACCAGGATCGATCAACAAGGAGATGATCAAAGATGGAGCGATCCTCATCGACATCGGCACCACAAAGGTTGATGGCAAAGTCGTTGGAGACGTTGACCCAAACGTAGACAACCACGCATCGTGGCGCTCCCCCGTACCTGGAGGCATTGGCCCGGTAACAGTAGCAACGCTCATGAAGAACGTGCTCACCTGCTACCGCAAACAAGAAAACAGGCTCTAGGCCTGTTTTTCGATTGGTTGATTTGTTGTTGGTGGCACATCCATAAGGTTGGGACTGTGTGCGAGTTTTGGATGTTCCGTGCTCGTGATATACGCGGTAACAAATAGCGTTAGTATTGTCACACCGTATCCAAATACAGATATCATTCCCAAATCGCTGAATGACGCCTTGTAGATATATACCAACAATATTGAATCGCAGATGAACAAGAAACCCATCCAAGCCACTATCGCTTCAACGCGCTCCTTCCAAGAAATATCACGAACATTTCTAAAGTACAGCCAGCTAAACAAGAATAAAAGAGCAAACGAGATCAATAGGCCGACAAACATTAAACGAGGTTCCCTGAGGTAGTTTGCAGAGAATATAAAAAACCACGATATGATTGCGCCAATCACGTAATACGTTGCAAACATTGCTAAAAATCTAAGCGGTTTCATGAAAGGGATTCACTGATAAACTTAAACGGCTTCTCCAGCACTACAATCAGTATACCAGTCACGAACAGAACAAGGATAGCATAGCTTATCCACTTGGATATCGCGAAACATTTGGCTGGAGATGTGCATGTTCGTTCTCTCACTCGCAAGTACATCATAATTACAAAAATTCCGAACATGCCGCCAAAAACAGCACCGGTAAAGTTCATAACTTCAATGAAGCTTCTGGCGCCCGACAGGAATATGACAAGCGGAACTGACACCGTAATCAACCACGCAATTAGTCTAGATGTTCCGAAATCGAATTCTATCATGTCCTGAAGCACAACAGACAGGACGATGAAGCTCGTAATTACTGCAAGCAGCCCCATAACCGACCCTAGAATAAGAATCCATGGTCCCAAAACATCGCTAAGGCCAATAATAGATTCCGGTGTTGTATCTGCTCCAGAAACTCCAACTACGGCAAACGCGAACGCGGCATAAAGCGCAATTATTATCAGGTAGCCTATTGGTATCGCTCTTCTTATCTTTCTGCTCGAACGACCTAACAGATCTTTGAGCTCCGGAATCACGTTAGTGCCGCCCAAGGCAAATAGCACCACACCATATGGCAGTAACACATTGTTGCCACTCAACATAGTGTAATTATTCACGTCAACATCAAACGCTCCCCTCGCTACGATTATCAAGATCACCGTTACAAGCGCAGCCACCAAGTAAGACTCAGTGCGCGCAACGAACGCCAACCCCCGAAGAGCCACCAAAAATCCTATGAGAAGGAATGACAGCTGATATGTGAAAAGTGATCCACCGATGTATGGAGACAAGAGAGCAAACGTAAACTCGCCGCCAACCAACACGTATGCAACCAAGCCACCCCAAGTACTTCCCATTACAGTCAGCGCGGCAACAACTCCCCATTTTTTTCCAAAATATTTCTGAACATAGCCGTACATTCGATGGCGTCCAGGTATCTGCATTATCACCTCCGCAAACATCATCGCTAATGTAATAGCAACAAAACCGAGAACAATTAGATAAATCATACCGATCCAGAACCCAGCCTGTACAAACGCAAACGGAATACCAAACAACCCAACACCAACTACGGCGCCAATAAGCATCTCTATCGCCTTTCGACTTTTGTTCTGTCCCCCTAAAATTCCCATGATCTTAGCTACGCGACGCTAATAATACGGGCATTATAGCATGCATACACAGCATTCACACAGCTTATGCCCCAAACACCATTGATCATAAGGCTCACTTAGGCTAAAATCGGAACATGGCTGATGAACTACACAAGATCCCTCCGCATAACGAAGAGGCCGAACAGTCCTTTTTGGGCGCTCTTTTGATTGATCCAGAGGCGATGATGAAGATTGCGGACAAAGTTAGACCAGATGATTTTTATTTTGAGAAGCATCGTCACCTATTCGAGGCGATGATCGAGCTCTATTCTAAACACGAACCGATTGACATCCTATCTCTGGGTAACCGACTCGATGAGCTCGATAAACTTAAGTATGCAGGAGGTCGCGCGTACATCGCCGAGCTCACAAACATAGTGCCGACCTCTAGCAACATTTTGCATTACAGTGGAATCATTCAGAAAAAGTCCACGCTGCGTAGATTGATCACAGCGGCGTCTACGATTTCTAAGATGGGGTACGACGAATCACAAGACGACCTGGCTATTGTGCTCGACGAAGCCGAGCAGGCGATGTTTAGTGTTTCAAAAAATCACCTCAAACAATCATTCGTACCAATCAAGTCGATCCTGGCCGATGCCTTTGAACGAATCGACCAACTCCACAAAGAACGCGGCAAGTTGCGCGGTGTCCCGACTGGTTACACCGGGCTAGACAACTTGCTGGCAGGATTCCAGAAAGCGGACCTCGTTATTCTCGCCGCTCGTCCGTCTGTTGGAAAAACAGCGTTCGCACTTTCGTTGATGTTACATGCAGCTGTTAGGCACAAGATTCCAGTTGGATTGTTCAGTCTCGAGATGAGCAAAGAACAACTTGTTGACCGACTTATTTGTGCGGAGGGTGACATTGACCTATGGAAACTCCGAACAGGAAAACTTTCTGACCGTGATGACGACTTTCCGAAAGTTGGAAAAGCACTTGGAGTTTTGGCAGACACGCCTATCTTTATTGACGACTCAGCGTCTGCAAACATCATGGAGATTCGCGCAAAGTGTCGTCGCCTAAAGTCCGAGCATGGGCTCGGCATGATCATCATCGACTACTTGCAACTCATGGAGTCGCGTGGTGCAAAAGAAAACCGAGTTCAAGAGGTTGCAGAAATCTCGCGTGGGCTTAAGCAGATTGCGCGTGAGCTAGAGATTCCGGTGATTGCACTGTCGCAGCTCAGCCGTACTGTTGAGCAAACAAAGCCGGCTATTCCAAAGCTGTCTCACCTTCGAGAGTCTGGTTCTATCGAGCAAGACGCAGACGTGGTAATGTTTATCTACAGAAAGGCGGTGGACAAGAACTATCAACCAGACGAACTGTCGCCCGAGGAGAAGAACATTGCAGAAATTCACATTGCAAAACATCGTAACGGACCAACCGGGATCGTTAAGTTGTACTTTGATGGAGCGCGTGCAACGTTCAGAAACTTGGAACGAAAAATGCCGCCGCAACAGTTCCAGTCTCCATCTGCAATGCCGCCATTACCAAAAGTCAAAAGTCCAAATCAATACTAAGCTATTATATGTTCAACAAGATTAAAGCATTAAAGGACGTTCGATCACAGGCAAAGGTTATTGAGAAAGCGTTAACAGCCGTTGAAGTAACAGGTTCTTCAAACGGTGTGGAAATTAAGATGAACGGCAAGCAGGAGGTTCTCTCTGTCACAGTCGACAAGGACGCTTCTCACGATGCAATTGAGCGCGGAATCAAAGGAGCGCTTGAGGAAGTAAACAAGAAGCTTCAGAAAGAAATTCAGGAGGCGATGAAGGAAGCCGGTGGAATGCCAGACCTGAGCCAGCTTGGTTTGTAATGCGCGAGTACCCAAAGCCAATTCAGAACCTGGTGAACTTGTTCACCTATTTACCCGGAGTGGGGCCAAAAACCGCACTCCGTTATGTTTTCTATTTACTGAAACAGCCCAAGGGTACAATCGAGTCAATGGCGCGAGCTCTAACAGAGCTTCAGCTCGCAGTGACCTCTTGCACAGTTTGCAAGACATACACGACCCAGGATATGTGCGAGATCTGCCGTGACAGCAAGCGCGACCGCACCGTAATCTGCGCCGTCGCCCACCCACGCGACATTGGCACAATCGAGTCGGCCGGATTCCGTGGCCGGTACCACGTGCTCGGCGGTACACTCTCGCCAATCGAGGGCATTACGCCAGACACGCTCGAAATCAACTCGCTCTTGAAGCGGCTCACAGACGAGCCCGCAGTGTCCGAAGTCGTGCTCGCCTTCAACCCAGACATAGAAGGAGAAGCAACCATTATGTACATCTCCAAGCTACTCAAAGAGCGTCACTTAAAGGCGTCGAGACTAGCGCGAGGATTACCAGCGGGGTCCGATCTTGAGTTTGCGGACGAGGTTACGCTTGGGGATGCTTTGAATCGGCGGTGGGAAGTTTAGTGAAACAAAATAATCTTTTATGAATCGTATTATAGAGTCGTGTAAGTTTGTTGCTGACAATTCCAAACACATAAAAATTGATCTGAATAAACTGAACGAATTCAGCGACTCTTTTAAACCTGAGAATGTGATGCACTGGATAGACGAATCCCCTTTTGATATTTCTAAACTAAACCAAAAAGATAAACTGCATTTTTTATTAGTCTTCAACGCTTTGAGCTTCTCGTACTGGGGCGACCCTAAGTGGAACATTGTCTACAATTCTGAAGAGCTTGATGGAGCATATGGAATGATTGGGTGTATCGCCAGAGCCGTAGAAAGAAAAATGCCCATCCTAGATGCTAAGTTCCTGTCCAAAATAAGCGAAAAGGACTTTGCAGAATTTCTTGAAGGAAACGTAGAGGTACCCCTCTTTAAAGAAAGACTTCGGATTATACGAAACATCGGAGCGACACTGGTAAAACAATTTGATGGTGACCTTACAAACCTGGTAAAAGAAGCCAGTGGAGATTCTCAGAAGCTCGTGGAGCTCATCGTTCAACATCTAGACTCGTTTAATGACGTTTCAAAATACGGCGGACAAGATGTCTGCTTCTACAAGCGAGCGCAGCTATTAACTGCTGACATCTTTCAAGCGTTTAAAGGAGAGGGCGTGGGCGGCTTGAAGAACATAGACCAACTCACTGCCTGCGCTGATTATAAGCTCCCAATGGTTTTACGAGGCCTGGGTATATTTCAGTACTCCGCCGATCTTACAAACAAGATTGATAGCAAGATCGAAATATTGAAAGATAGTGAAGAAGAGATCGAATTACGAGCAAACACTTTATGGGCAATAGAACTGATCACGCGCAATGTAAAGAAAAGACTTCCTGAAGTGGATGCTATCCACGTGAATGATCACGTGTGGCTAATGAGTCAGAATAGAGATAGATTCAATAAGCCGTATCACCTGACTCGAACGACTGCTTACTAATGATTGACAAGAATCCCTCATTTTGTTACTATCTGGCCATCTAAAAGAACGCCTAGCATTTCGCGGAAACGCTGAGATCGGGCACTAAGTTTCAATATATGTTCGCAATTATCAAGAGTGGAGGTAAGCAGCACGTTGTAGAAGAAGGAAAATGGTTTTTGACAGAGAAGATCGACCAGGAGGACGGATCGGCTGTAGAATTTGACGCTTTGCTCATCTCTGATGACGAAGGTAAAGAGACTAAAGTTGGAACGCCCCTTGCTGGAAAGGTTACTGGCAAGATCATTGAGCACGGTCGCGACAAGAAGATTTCCGTAATCAAGTACAAGCCAAAGTCGAACTACCGACGAAACGTTGGTCACCGACAGCCGTTCACGAAAGTGATGATCGAAAAAATTGCATAAGAAAAAACGACCCCGCCCTTCGTGAAGAGCGGGGTCGTTTTTGTTTGCGTGGACACTTTGGTGACAGTCACCTGAGCGTTTATAATAAGCACCGCCCAGCTTCCCTCTTTGTCATTGCGAACGGCAGTGAAGCAACCTCGTTAAGCGATCGTTGTGTAATGCTTATTGGGGTTGCTTCGCGTAAAGCGACGTGGTCGCCACGCGACTTTACGTCGTTCCTCGCAATGACATAATAGGGTCAGCTGACATTTGCTCGTAGGGACAGATCGCGACCTGTCCCTACGAGCAAATCTCGTTGGCGTCTGGCAACTCCGATCCCGGCACAATTCCTAGCTCTGCCGCGCGACCCGCCGGAACCTCGAGGACAATGTTCACAGCATCCTCGCTACTTCTACGTGTCCAATCATTGTCGGTTTCAATAGGCACGTTGTCTGCTACACCCCTAACCTTCTCGTTCTCGATCCAAATCATGTCGATTGGCACGTGCATATCCAACATCCAGAAATTTTTAACTTTGTGTTCGGGGAAGCAAAAGATCATTCCATCTCCAATATTTTCTGATCCCGACAATCCTTGCGCCTGTTGATCGAGCGTTATTGCCGTCGCGACCTTGATGGTGTCGCCGGATGGAGTTTTTATCTTTACAAGGCCGTCAGGTGACGCAGAAGACGCACAACCAGCTCCTAGCAACGCGATTACACTTACTATTGCGAAAGTCTTTACAAAAGGCATATAATGTGGTTAGATTTACAGGCAACACTTTCGTTGCCTTTGACTGGGGAGAGAACGTGACTGCTGAATGTGCAAAACTTGAAGTTGGAACTGTGGTCCAATTGGAGAAACTCGAGGCGTTTCTTCAGGACCTCGCCCTGCACATGGGCGAAGAAGAGGGGTACAACGAGATCGGGAGGTTTGAGCGATGGTTCATCGACATCCTGACGATCCTTGTCGATGACGCGTCCAAGGCTCTGGCGACCAGCTGGCGTCTTGGCCGGAAGAAGAGGCTCATGGTTGAGGCGGGGCGAAAGTTCCCCAACAAGCTCGACAGCAAGCTTCGGAAGGCGCGGACCGAATGCGCTACTTGTCTCGCGGGAATCAAGGACGTGATCGATGAGCCGGCAGCCCGCATCCTGCGTGGCATGGGGTTCCTGTACCACAGCATCGTCGAGTTCGTCTGCGAGCTCGCGAGTGGCAACAAGGATCCCAAGCCGATGGTGTGGGACACAAGACTGATTGAAGCCTAGAAGAGAAGAACTACGTGTGTCACGAGCCCTTGCTGGCTCGTGGCTTTTTCTTTTCTAATGAGATTAAAAAGTAAGCTCCGATCAACATTATCATAGACAGCACGATCAACGCTATCAACTTCGCAATACTCGGCAAGAACAAAGTCGATGCACCAAATACTATAGCGAGAAACGTGTACAAGAACACAACGTCTCGTTGTGTAAGACCTAGGTCGTAAAGTCTGTGATGCAAATGTAGTCGATCGCCACCAATGACCTTCTTCCCTGTTTTGTAACGTCGATACATCACCCATGCTACATCTAGAATAGGAACGCCCATCACGAGTAACAGCGTCGCGACTTTACCTCCCGACAGTACAGCGAGTGACCCTAATACGAATCCAACTAACAGCGCCCCGCCCTCTCCCAAGAATATCTTAGCCGGATGCATGTTCCACGCCAAGAAGCCGAGGAATGCGCCAAGGACGATAGCTGCGAAGACAATGATATCTGGTTGGAAATATGCGGTCGTGCTCGCTAAAAGCAGGACCACCAAGGCGCCGACTGAACCGATACTCGTTGCCAGGCCATCGAGTCCGTCGAGCAGCTTGGTCGTATACATCATCC
>JABMPK010000020.1 GCA_013203725.1 Candidatus Uhrbacteria bacterium
ACATTGCACATTGGTTACATCGTGCACCTGTAAATTGCACGATGGGGACGGTTGGACCGAACTTCTACAAGAGACGGGTTCGCTCGGCTCTGGAAGACTCCACCTAACGGCGCCAACGCGCCCCTCGCGTTGCGTAGCCGTTTCCCTTCATTGGACCCTTCAGTACCTTGCTGGAGGTCCTTTTTTATAAAGATTGACACTGCGGACGTTATCGCATAAGGTTCAGCAATCAAAGTCAGGATAAACGCTCCGAGCCCACCGGAGCCACCTGGCCAAGTGACGAAAAACCGTCAGAAAGATGCTGAGCCCCTGCAAGGCAGCATCGATCGTTCTCGCTCTACCAAACCGCATGATCGTGTGCGGTAGCGAGAAAAGTATTACATGGAGCTGAGCGAAAGTGATGCTTCATGGAGGATAGGAAAGCCGCCCTGCGCTGCGATCATAGCGCGTTCAGGCACCTGTCATGCGACCCCAAACGAAACGTGCTCGCTACCCGCGTAGTTTGTGCGGTCGCACTCATCACAAACAGGCCCCCCTGGAACTCCAGGAGGGCCGTTTTTTTCCAATTTATTGACATTTGTAACATTATCAGTGTAATTGGGTATACTATACTGAGCATATGCATCGCAACGATTTTCATAATCTCTATAAAACTTTTCTCGATCCCATATACCGCTTTATCTACTTCCGCGTTGGAGGAGATTCCGAGGTTGCTGAGGACCTTACTTCTGAAGTCTTCATGAAGGCTCTTGAGCATATTGAGAAACTGGACGCCGACCAGCATCCCAAATCGTGGTTGTATACGGTTGCGCGCAACAAATTAAAAAATCACTACAGAGACAGAAGGCAGGAGCCCGATGTAGACAAGCTGGCGCCATTTCTAGAAGGGGAAGATGGAAGAAAGGTGTTGGAGTCTATGGGTAACGAGATCGTGCTGTTTGAAGCGATGAGTCAATTGAGTGATTCAGACAGACGCGTCGTAGAGATGAAGCACATCGAAGGATTCTCCTTCAACGACAT
The DNA here is from genome assembly GCA_013203725.1 of Candidatus Uhrbacteria bacterium. Classification (GTDB taxonomy): domain Bacteria; phylum Patescibacteriota; class Patescibacteriia; order UBA9934; family UBA11717; genus JABMPK01. Next base: position 1,021 of record JABMPK010000020.1, read on the forward strand.
CGCAGACATCACAGGAAAAAAATCGGGAGCAGTTCGAGTGCAGGCACACAGAGCACTGAAGCAACTAAGGTCACTTATCAAAGTCTAACTATGAAACTAGAATTCAAAAACCTTAGAGCTTCTGCAAAGCCGTCAGACGAATTCAAGAAACGTTTGTGGCAAAGGCTTGACGCTGAGCTTGAAGAGCCTGTAAAGCAATCATACATTCGCCGTTACGTGTACGTGTTTGGAATGGTGACTATTGTAATTACAACGATGGGTACAGGAACGTATGCTTATGCAGCAGACACAGTCACACCGGATAGTACACTTTACGGAGTTAAGGCCGGTATTGAGTCTGTTGAGTCGGTATTTCATCGTTCTCCTGAATCCATGTCTATGTTTCATATGCGGATGGTTCAGAGAAGAAACAAAGAGCTCGACCATGTAGTTACTCCAGAAGCTCGCCAGAAACTAGAGGACCACTTGGTCGCGTTGCTTGGTGTCACGGAAGACGAACTCAAGTCATCGGAGTATGGCATTGAGAAGCGCCAAGTATTCCAAATGAATATGAAGCAAATTCACGATCAGCGTTTCCGCGAACAGGCAGATGCTCAACATGACGAGTTGCTGCGAAGGCTGAACGAGCTTGAGGTAAGCGGAGAGGTTCCAGTAGAACGAGCCGAGTATTTCAGAGAAGAGATGGAGAGTATGGAGACAAGAAAAATTTATAAGTTGCGAGAAAGAATGCATGAACTAGAGGACATGCGTGAACCGCTCATGATCCGATAACAAGAATGGGAGAAATCCCATTTTTTTGTATTATCTAGGCGCTTTTGATAAACTGAGCCCATTATGGAAATTAAATTGTACAATGCGCTAACGCGAAGAAAGGAGATTTTTGAGCCTGCCGACCAAGACGTCACAAAAGTCTATGCCTGCGGTCCTACTGTCTACAACACAGTATCCATAGGCAACTTTCGTACATTTTTGTTTTCCGACTTACTAGTCAGGACTCTTGAGTACAACGGGCAGTCTGTGCGATACGTGATGAACATCACAGATGTTGGACACTTGGTTTCTGACGGTGATGATGGAGAGGACAAGCTTGAAGTTGGCGCTGCACGCGAAGGAAAGACTGCGTGGGAAGTCGCGCAGGAATACACGGATCAGTTTTTGCTTGACGCCGACCGTTTGCATTTAAGAAGGCCAGACGAGTTGCCTCGAGCTACGGATCATATTGAGGAACAGATAAACATGATTCAGGAGTTGGAGAAGAAAGGTTTTACATACGCAACTTCGGACGGGATATATTTCGATACTTCTAAACTCGACAATTATGGCGAGCTTGCTGGTCAGAAGGTTGAGGACAAAGAAGAGGGTGCACGTGTTGAGGTGAACAAGGAAAAAAAGAACGCGTCTGACTTCGCGCTATGGAAGTTCTCTCCAAGCGATGAGAAACGTCAGATGGAGTGGGAGTCACCGTGGGGTATTGGTTTCCCCGGTTGGCACATTGAGTGTACTGCAATGTCTACCAAGTATCTTGGGAATCTGTACGACATTCATACTGGAGGCATGGACCTTAAAATGGTTCACCATCCAAACGAGATCGCTCAGTCTGAAGGAGCGCTTGGAACAACGGAAGCTCGATTCTGGATGCATGCTGAATTTTTGCAAGTGGACGGTGGTAAGATGAGCAAGTCACTAGGTAATGCTTACAACGTTGACGACTTTATTGAAAAGGGAATTGATCCTTTAGCATTTAGGTACCTCACGCTCACTGCTCATTATCGTTCACACTTAAACTTTACGTGGGCATCGTTAGAGGCTGCGCAAAGTGCTTTGAAGAAATTAAGAATGATTGTTCGAGAGTGGGACACTCCAGCTATCGGTTGCGCTGACTATGAAAGACGCTTTGAGGGTGCGGTCAACGACGATCTTGATACTCCGCAGGCAGTGGCTATTGTATGGGAGCTTGTTCACGATGCAACGCAGCAGACGAGCGCGAAGGCTCAGTCGTTATTAAAGTTCGACGCAGTACTTGGTCTTGGATTACTAGACTACATCGCGCGACAGTTGATTGTGCCCGAGGAGGTTCAAAAGCTTGTAGATGAACGAGCGGTTGCACGAGATACAAAAGACTGGGAAGAAGGGGACAGGTTGCGCGACGAAGCTAAGAAGTTGGGGTATGTGATTGAAGATACTCCGGACGGACAGCGCGTTACAGAGGAGTGACCCTAAAGTATTTGCAAACAAAAACGAGCCGGTGCGGCTCGTTTTTGTTATCTGTCTTTTATTTTTCCGATCAAGTATACGGAGACCGCACATACACCCATTAACCCAAGTATCATCCAGAAATTTATTGGAACGCCTGCAACATGAGGAAAACTTACGTTCATACCAAATATTCCTGACAGGAGAGTAGCTGGGAGTATTACCAACGAGAGGGACGTAAGTAACTTTACTTGTGAGTTTATGCGACTATTCAAGATAGTTTCATGTGTACTGTGAAGAGTTTCTGCTGTCATCTGTTCCATTCTCAAACTGTTACGTATCTCCTCAAAGTGAAGTTGTAAGTCAACATACTGGCGCTGAATCTTTGTCGCAGTCCTATTATCCAGTGCGGCTACAAAGCGTTCAAGCATAACGCTTTGGTTGTCGACGGCTTTCTGAACATCAATAACGTTCGTCTGCATCATCAGAATATCCTCCAATATCCGTGACTTATTTAATATACCTTGCTCCATGTCGTCGAGCATCACGGCCATAGTATCCAGCGTCCCGTATATATCTGAAACCAGTTCATGCATAATAGCAAAAACTAGTGTTGCTGGGTGGCTCATACTTTCGTGCGTCTTAGAAGCTACAACCCGGTCATACATCTCGGGTAACCCAGGTATCTTGGATCTTTGTACTGTAACTACCTGTTTGCTTGTGATAATAACATCAAGCTCCTTTGAAACAACGTCATCGTTTCCAGCATCAAAAGTTGGATGGACCAACATCAAGGTCATGGAATCACCGGATTCCAAAAGCCGCGACCTGTGGCTATCGGCCACAAGTGCTTTTGTATGGTCCTCGGAAAAATTAAACTGTTTTCCTAGATCTATAAGATCTGATTTCCGGGGACGTGTAATGTTAATCCACTCAGTGGATCCGCGTTTTACGCGTTGACCTGTTTTCCTCCTTGGCATGTTGATATTATATCACAGCTTCATGTTATAATTGAGTAGCTATGGATACCAAGAAAACAGTGGCAGAAACCCCGGCCGTAGAATTGCCGGGCTCACCACACGAGCAGTACAGAACACCAGAGACTTCGGCCGAACAGCCTGAGGGTTTTGGAGTAGAACAAAATGAGACGAGCGAACAGGTTGATGAGCAAATGTCTGATGTCGCCGAGGCTGCTCCGGTTCAGGCTACACCGCCGACTGCGATTATTAAAGATCCGCAGTTGGTAAAGATAGAGTCGATTTTGTCTGAGGATATGGGTGAGTTGTACACAGGGTTGCCGCCAGACGTTAAGCCGGTGTTTAAAGCCAAGGGTGAAGAGGTTGCAAACAAGATTCAGGTGATGTTCGCAAGCGCTCAGGTTGCTGCTAAAAAGGTTCTAAAATTGATTCGTGAATGGCTAGGCGTTGCGCCTAATATAAACAAGTTTTATCTTGAGCAAGAATCAAAAATTAAAACAGACCAAATCATGGAGCTTGCAAATAGGCCTCCAGAAACAGATACATTAGCATGATTCCTTTGTTACAAATTTCAATAAATACAGGATCAACAAGCCCTGGAGTACTTGCAGGGTCTAATCTTGGTGCGATAATTGCGATCACGGTATCTATTGTCGTAGCAATTTTGGCTATCATTATTTCAATATTCGTATACCGCAAATTTCATTTGCGAGAACACCGTCGCGCTGGAGGAAATCTTGCAAGAACCATATTGCGTATTCGACTACCACGCTTTGCGTCTTCTACAGAAACCGGGTCGGATCAGTTGAGCGCGGTTCAAGAAGATATAGCTGTTGCAGAAACCGTTTTCGCGGCACTTGGTGGCCTAACGGCACAGAAGGGCATGAAGGCTTGGCTACATGGACGTACAGACGAGATATCGTTCGAGATGGTGTCAAATGAGGGGGTTATATATTTTTATGTTGCTGTTCCGCTCATATTGAAGGATCTCACTACTCAGCAGATCCATGGACAGTTTCCAGACGCTGATATAGATGAGGTAGAAGACTACAATATTTTTTCCCCAACAGGAGTAGTTTTGGGAAGTTATATGACTCTTAAACGAGAAAACCTATTTCCTATCAAGACGTATAGGCAGCTAGAATCAGACCCTCTAAACGCGCTTCTAAACGCGTTGGCAAAAGTTTCTCAGGATGAAGGTGCCGCAATACAGTTTGTCGTTCGTTCTGCGCCGGCTCAGTGGCGAAGTGCAGGGCTTGAGTTTGTGAAACACATGCACGAAGGAATGACAGCTAAGGAGGCTCTTGGAGGAGGCAAGAAGCGAAAGCAGGCGGGTGTTGGAGACTTAGTAACCGGAAAATCTGCAGATTCTGGGCCGGAACAAGTTCGTAAGCTTGGACAGCGTGAAGAGGAGATGGTTAAGAACATTGAGGAGAAATCGTCTAAGGCAGGACTGGACGTAAATATTCGAATCGTTGCAAGCGCCGGTAATGTTGGCGCAGCGCAGGCTGTACTTAGTAACCTGATAAACAGTTTTGCTCAGTACAACGTCTACGAGTTTGGGAATAGTTTTGAAAAAGACATGCCGAAGAACGCCAAGAAATTGACGCATGATTTTATTTACAGGAACTTCTCGGAAAAACACAAAATGGTTTTGAGTACCGAGGAGATGGCGAGTGTTTGGCATCCACCACTTCCTGGAACGGAGACAACTAACATTGACTGGTTAGGCGCAAGAAAGAGCGGAGCTCCAGCGAATATCGCAAAGGAAGGACAATTACTTGGATTTAACGAGTATCGAGGCAACAAGGTGGATATCCGTATAAAGGTGAAGGACCGACAGCGCCACATGTACATCATCGGTAAGTCTGGATCTGGTAAGACTGTCTTCTTGGGTAATATGATTTCTCAGGACATACAGAATGGTTCCGGAGTTTGTGTTGTTGATCCGCATGGAGATCTTATCGAGGAAATGCTTGGAATTATTCCTAAGGAACGTGTAAACGATGTTATTGTATTCAGTCCAGCCGACAGAGACATGCCGATGGGTCTGAATATGCTCGAGGTTCCGTCTCCTGAGATGATGGACCTTGTTGTTGGTGACATGATTTCTGTTTTCTATAAGTTGTTCCCGCCGGAGATGATCGGTCCGATGTTTGAGCACACAATGCGAAACGTGATGATGACGTTGATGTCTGACCCAGAGAATCCTGGAACAATCGCGGAAGTTCCACGTATGATTACAGATCCTGAATTCCAAAAGCAGTGGATTGCAAAAGTCACGGATCCAGTTGTGCGTGCATATTGGGAACAGGAGGTTGCAAACACTTCAGACTTTCATAAGTCTGAGATGTTTGGTTACCTAACTTCGAAGGTTGGTCGATTCGTTGAAGACTCAACAATGCGTAACATTATTGGACAAGGAAAGTCGGGATTTAATTTCCGAGATGTCATGGACGAGGAGAAGATTTTGTTGGTCGACCTCGCGAAAGGAAAAATTGGCGAAGTTAACATGCAGTTGCTCGGTTTGATTGTTGTGTCCAAGCTACAGATGGCAGCAATGTCGCGTGCAGATATTCCGGAAGAGCTTCGTAAAGATTTTTATCTATACATCGACGAGTTCCAAAACTTCGTTACGCCTTCTATCGCAACAATTTTGGCTGAGGCGCGAAAATATAAGTTGTGTTTGGTTATGGCGCATCAGTACATGAGCCAGGTTGTGGACAAAGGGGACACTGACATTAAGGATGCTATTCTTGGAAACGTAGGTTCCATGTTTGTCTCGCGTATTGGACCAGAGGACACAGAAACGTTTAGACCGATCTATGAGCCAACATTTAGTACGAACGACCTTATTAACTCAGACGCGTTCACTTGGTACGTAAAGATGATTGTGGATAACAATCAGGTTGCTCCGTTTACTATGAAGGGCAATCCACCGATAAAGACTGATCCTGAGTGGGCAAAGAAGGTGCGTCAGTTGTCGCGAGTTACATATGCACGAAAACGTGAGTCTGTAGAGAAAGAGATCGCACGACGTGCAGGACTTGGTGAATTCGCGCCTAAGCCAAAGGCACCAGAACCGCCAGCCGGAGCTCCTCCAGCACCAGCACCAGCGCCCGCACCCGCAGCTGCACAACCACCAGCACCGGCTCCAACTACTGCGTCGCCAACTGGATCGGCTACAAACCCAGAACCACCAGCAAGGAGTTTGCCACCTGCGCCAAGAAAGCGTATCCGGGAAAGACGGGATCGTACTCGAGCAACTTCGCCGACTGCAGTATCGAGCTCACCGACAGCTCCACCAACATCATCACCAGCACAAACGCCACCGCCACCTCCACAGGAGTAGCGTGGTGTTGAAAATTGTACTGTGATATAATTTGATCATCCGCGGACAAGGAGGCGGAGGAAAATAAAACAAACATGCCATTTTTACCAACGTTCGACGATGCTGATGATCAGTTTTCGTTGGAAGGTGAATCTTCAACAGTGAAAAATACGCAGACACCTGACCAAAGGGTGCGTGTTGCTGTTCGTGCTCTGCGCCAAATGCAGCAGCAGTTAGAAAATGTGCTCGACATGCTAGAGCGTGGCGAGGATATTGGAGACCCGGGTATGTTCACAACAGACTCCTCGATGTCGATGGGAGAAGGCGAGGACAGAATAGTGGAAGGTGTGTTTGACGGAGAGCGTATGATGGGAACGGATGGCGTAAAATACAACGTGCCTCCAAACTACGCGTCAAAATCCAAGCTAGTAGAAGGCGATATAATGAAGCTTGTTATCAAAGAAGATGGATCGTTCATATATAAGCAGATTGGTCCTGTCGAACGAGACAGAGTGCTCGGAAAGATAGCTATAGATGACTTTGGAAACTTTGCGATTAAGACAGAGGGCGGAGAGAATTATCGAGTATTAACAGCCAGTGTCACGTACTTTAAGGGAGAACCCGGAGATGAGGCCATTGGCTTGATACCAAAGGGTCAGACAGCCAAATGGGCCGCTGTAGAGAACGTTATTTCAACATAAAACAGGGGGCCGGCTCCTGTTTTTTGATTGTGCTATAATCCTATTGCTATGAACTTATACCGTAAATACAGGCCACAGACGTTTGAAGGGGTTTCGGGTCAACATCATGTTGTCACGCCCCTTCGCAATCAGGTTAAGACGGATGCGGTTTCGCATGCGTATTTGTTTTCTGGGGCGCGAGGAATAGGTAAGACCACACTCGCAAGAATTCTTTCTAAAGCTGTAAACTGTTTAGATCCTAAGGAAGGTGAACCATGTGGATTGTGTTTGAGTTGTGAAACGATTCAAGATGGTAAGGCGCTTGACATCATCGAGATCGATGCCGCTTCAAATACAGGAGTAGATAATGTGCGCGATAACATAATCGAGAACGTTCGCTTTGCACCGACGAGTTTAAAAAAGAAAGTCTTCATTGTAGACGAGGTGCACATGCTTTCTAAGGGCGCGTTCAATGCTTTGCTTAAGACGCTCGAGGAACCACCGGCGTACGTTCTGTTTATTTTGGCTACGACTGAGCTTCACAAGATACCAGATACAATTGTGAGTCGTTGTCAGAGATATGATTTTACAAAGATACCGATGGACTTGATGATCGATCGGTTGAAGATGATGGCGAGTTCAGAAAAGGTTGAGGTAGACGAGGCGGTGTTGTACGAGATCGGTCGTAGATCTGGTGGATGTTTGCGTGACGCCGAGGGTCTTCTAGGTCAGGTCCTTACAATTGGCGAGACCAAGATCACACTGGAGAACGCGTCGGTAGTTTTACCAGTTGTAGATATCTCGCACGTTCTTGGATTGGTTGGCGCGATGGTTAAACGTGATGCCGCTTCAGGCGTTCGGCTGATTAATCATGTTTTGGATGGCGGGTTTGATCTTGTGAAGTTAACTGACAATGCGATTGATATGGCACGCGCCGTGTTACTGAGTCGTGTTGGACAGACTGAGTTGCAAGGTGACTATACGATTTAACAGATCGGCGAGATTAAGACCCTCACAGCCGAGGTTGACCTTGCACGAGTCCGAGAACTGCTAGAACTCCTACTAGTAGCTAGAGACGAGCACAAGCGATACCACATGCCACAGCTTGCGCTTGAACTTGCTGTTGTAGATGCTTGCGGCGCTCAAACGGTTGCTAGTATACCTACAGCTCCTGCTGCGACGACGCCACCTGTGCACGAGGCTACGAGTGAGGTTGCTCCGGTAGTTGCTAGCGCGGACGCGCAGAAGGGCGTCCCTACGAGCCGGAATTTGCTAGAAGATTCTGGGGAAGATAGGTCGAATTCGACCGATGGGACCAATGAGCAAGAGATCGCTCAGGAGACACCAGCTGAAGGTGTTGCTGATAGTAAGGGCGCTGTTGATATAGCGACCGTTCAGAAGTACTGGACTACGTTTCAGAAGAGTGTGCGTGACAAGCACGCGTCTTTGCCAATGACACTTGAGCAGGGCGAGATTACGCGTGTTGAGAACGGTGTAGTCTATGTCACTGTACAGTTTGCCTTTTATGCGGAGACTATAAATACTGGAAAAAATAGTGAGTTACTTTCAAAGTTGTTGAGTGAGGTGATTGGATCAAAGCTTGTCCTTGTAGCCGAACATGCAGGGTCGACTGAGAGCGACCCAAACGTTGCGGCACTGATGGATGCATTTGGTGGAGAAGTTATTGCGTAAACAAAGACACCCGCTCAACGCGGGTGTCTTTGTTTACTACATTGTCGGTAGTTCAATATTGTCATTAATCGAGCTCACGCTATCTTGTTCACTATCACGATCGAAGTCGTGCTCGCTCGTAATCTCCGAGCCATAGTCATAGTTCCCAAAGAATGCCTCTGAAATATCATCAATCTGTTGATTCCAATTCGCACCATAAAGTGCAACTGCTGTAGCCTCGTTAGCGATGGGCCTTAGCACACCGTATCGTGACACGGCATACACTTTGTTTACCGATGGATACTTTACCATTTTCGTGCCAGGATGATATCTGACATTACCACCTAGATGAAGTGCCGACATCACATCGGTTGCGATAACATGAATGTTAGAGAAGTCTGAGTACCATGTGAAGTATGCTCCTTCGTTTGGAAATGCGTGTCTGTCACCTAAATTATCCAAGAAATAAACAGTGCGACATGGATGTGTGAAGTCCTCGCCACCTGGACATGGCGTCTTGATAAGAACTGGTGATGTTAAAATAATCATCTCTTCTGTAAAGTCAGTCGCGTCAACCTCTGAGCTGGTTTCTGTTGGAGTAACATCAGGATCGCCGATTTCTAGTGATCTTGGAATTTCCAGGATCGCCAGTACCTTTGGTGGCCCGTTGACTGCGTTTCCAAGTGTGTCTACGCAGTTAGCACGTACAGAACTTGCAGTTCGTGTGTTGTCAAAAGTCCATTCAAATTCCCACCGACCTGAAGTGGTGTTATACGTCATGGCACCCTGATCTATACTGGATATCTTCATTGAGCAAGACGCTACACCGTCGGGATCAGTCGCAGTAACGCTCAACGTTACTGGAACGTCTACTACCGCCTCTAGAGGAGAG
>JABMPK010000021.1 GCA_013203725.1 Candidatus Uhrbacteria bacterium
ACGGGGTTTCCCCCGAACGAAGGAACCGATGATAACCACCGACTAACGTCGGTGGTTATTTGATATTATAGAAAAGATATAAACCCCCGGCGGGGTGAGGCCCGTTTTACGGGTCCACGGAAAACTAAAAGCAACGTCTGACGTTGCATCGTTATAGAATAGTATGCATTACGTGTATATCTTACATTGTGCGGATAGTAAACTCTATATTGGTTTCTCGAGCAATGTAAATAATAGAATTCGACAACACCAAGCAGGCGAAGTTAAGAGCACAAAGAATAGACTTCCGGTCACGCTTGTGTGTATTGAGTGCTATCACAATCAATACGACGCCAGATCTAGGGAAGTATTTTTGAAAAGTGGAGCTGGCCATGCCCAGATTAAACGACAGCATCAGAGAAGATTGAGCGAGCTTGGGTACGAATGCCTGTAGTTGTCTGATTTCTATGCCTAAACGATGTCACGAGAGTGGTGTTTTTTGTTTGTGCTCTGTCTATTTTAGCTAAGTTGTTGGTATAATGTTCTCACATGGTGCAAAGATTGATGCAACTTTTTGTGCAACTCGTACAGTCGTACTTGTTTTTGATTGTGATAGCGCTCGGCGGCGGACTCCTGTTGTCTGACCAAGCGGTGCTCCTAGCTCCATTCGCCACGCTGTTCTTACAGGTAATATTTTTCCTTACGAGTTTAAAGCTCGACTCTAAGAAAGTATTCAAGGCTGTAAAAAACTACAAGATGCTTTTGGTTGCCAACATCTTTATGCTTCTTGTTTTGCCTACCGTCGTGTATCTGATAGCAAACTTGATAGTGCCAGAATTTGCTGTTGCGCTACTACTTCTAGCGGCAATGCCTACAGGTATGACGGCGCCACTCTTGGTTGAGGTGGTAGGAGGCAAGCCAAGCGTCGCTTTGGTGCTTACGCTTACGACTTCCTTATTGGCGCCACTGACCATACCTCTTGTCATCGGAACGTTTGCAGGCACAGCGGTAACCGTTGGTGCAGCTACGATGTTCTGGAGTTTGGTGAAAGTGATAGTTGTGCCGTTCGTGCTAGCTCAGGGCGTTCGATACATTTCTAATGGAAAGCTAGACAAGGCAACAATCTACTTCAAGCCGGTATCACTCGTTTTACTGTGCCTATTGATTATGGGAGTAGTTGCAAAACAAGCGGATACTATAATGTCCGGCATCGGCAGTGCGATCTTGATACAACTTGCAGTGCTCTTTGTGTTCGTAACGGTTCTACTGATAGCAGGTTACTTTGTGACGTTTTGGAGACGATGCGATGAGCGGGTCACAGTGTCTATCTGCATGACATTCATGAACTTCACACTAGCTATCTACCTAGCTGGGTCATTCTTTAGCGACCCCACCATCCTGCTAGGAACAGTCCTTATCATATTCCCATGGACACTACTACTGTTCCCGTTTCGGTATATTGCGAGGAACCTTGTTTGTAAAATGATTGCCAAGTAGTCGTGAATGCGAAACTGGTGTAACGATCTAAGAAAAATACACCATGAAAGTGGTGTATTTACCTGTCCGTAACTCACGCACTTGTCCCACCCTTCTCTCTTTGATAAAATCCAGTAACTATGAAAAAACTATCAATGTTATTCCTTACACTAGCGCTTGTTGGTGCGGGATGTAGTCAGACGGCTGAGCAAGTGGTGGAGGTGGAGGAAATCGTATTAGAGGTAGTTGACCCTATTGTGATTGAGTTACAAGATGGAGAATACGCGATTGATTCGAGTGTTAGCAAAGTCGGGTGGGCGGCAGAGAAGGTTACAAGGCAAGGACACATTGGTGAAATTGTTATCTCTGCTGGGGATCTAGTTGTTGAGAACGGTAAAATCTCGTCAGGATCGGTTGTGATAGATATCGCAACGATCAAATCACTGGACCTTGTAGATGAAAAATTAGAGACACTCGTAACTCACTTGAAGTCAGAAGATTTCTTCTTTGTTGAAGAATATCCAACATCTAAATTTGTCTTTACATCACTCGATCCCAACAACGACGGCTCATGGTCTGTGACTGGCGACCTTACAATGCGCGAGATCACGCGAGGTGTGACGTTCCCTGTGGTGATTGATTCAGCGGAAGATTCAGTTCACCTCACAGGAACCTCAACCATTGATCGAACGAACTGGGGGGTTAATGCTCAGTCAGGTAAGTTCTTTGCGAGTTTGGGAGACAATGTTGTAAAGGACGATGTTGACCTTACTCTGGACGTTACTTGGACTAAATAAACATTTAAAGGTAGAAGACGCTCGAGAAAAAGCTCGAGCGTTTTGTTTTTTCGTGTAGATAAAAAACGCGCCACGTCCAGATGGGCGTGACGAGAGTATTTTGAGGCGTTCCACATTACGCGATGCTTGTCCCGTGATGTCGCGGACTACTTCGGCGTACTGCACGCGGCGTCGTCAGGACGCTCGGAAGATGGAATGCACACGAAGGAGTCTGCGCTCGCGCCGCCGGCCTTCTCACGAAGAGCTGCGGTCATTCCGCGCGCGACGGTGAGGCAGTCGTAGTTGTTGCCGTTGAAGCTGGTGCAGTTCGACCAGTCGTTCGCATAGCAATGTCCACCACCAGGCACACACTCGTAGCCCTCCAGAAGCACGATCTCGAATTCCGTCTCGATGCGCTCGGTCTTGTTGAGGGTCACGATGGAGTACACCATCACGAGCGTGAAGATCGTTCCTAGAATTGACAGGATTCGGTGATAAGTCACCAGTCCTCCAGTGTTGGTTGTTCGCGATAGTTTTATGAGGGTCAGTATGGATTGTCAAGGCGTATTTAGCCCAGTAACTTTGATTTCTAGACTAAACCAAGCATTTTGGCTACTATGAGCACAATATGTACTACTCAAAACTATTCGGAAAAACTAATAAGAGCGTGCCACACGACGCCGACTCGGCGAATGCCAGGTTATTGGTGCAAGGTGGGTTCATTAATCAGTTGATGTCTGGCGTTTACACGTATTTGCCGCTTGGTTTGCGCGTGCTCAAGAATGTTCAACAGATTGTGAGGGAGGAGATGAATGCAATCGACGGTCAAGAGATCTTGATGCCGGCGCTTCATCCAAAAGAGAACTATATAAAGACGGACCGATGGGATGCGATGGACGACATCTTGTTCAAGCTCACGGGAGCGGGGGACAAGGAACTCGCCTTGAGCTCAACTGGAGAAGAGATCGTGACTCCGCTTGTAAAGCAGCTTGTAACATCATACAAAGATTTTCCTGTTGCGGTTTATCAGATTCAAGATAAGTTTAGAAACGAACCACGCGCAAAGTCGGGGTTGTTGAGGGGGCGTGAGTTTTCTATGAAGGACTTGTATAGCTTCCATCTTTCTGAGGAAGACTTTAATGTCTACTACGATCGAAGCAAAGTCGCGTACTCAAAGATTTTCCAACGATGCGGACTTGACGCGAAGATCGTTGAGGCTGATGGCGGCGTCTTCTCCAAGTACAGCCACGAGTACCAGGTGTTCACGGAGTCTGGCGAGGACCTCGTGTTCCATTGCAGTTGTGGATTCGCGCAGAACAAGGAGATCGCGGAGGTAAAGGAAGGCGACGCATGTCCAAAATGTGGCGACGGAAAGGTATCGGTTAACAAAGCGATAGAGGTTGGAAACATTTTCCCACTAAAGACTAAGTTTACTACTGCGTTTAACTTTAAGTTGCAGGGACAGGACGGGAAGATGACGGAGATCATTATGGGATGTTATGGAATTGGTCCGTCACGCGTAATGGGGTCGATCGTGGAGGTCCATCATGATGAAGCTGGAATTATTTGGCCAGAATCTGTTGCGCCATACAAGGTGCATGTCATACCTGTTAAGTGGGAGGACGCAGAACAGCAGAAAATGGCTGTCGAGATTTACGACAAGTTGACTGAGGCTGGTGTCGACGTCTTGATGGACGATCGCGACAAGGGGCCTGGCGAAAAATTCAAAGATGCGGACCTTCTAGGGATGCCATATCGAGTAACAGTTGGGCGAAAAGCAGGCGAAGGACTGGTTGAGTTGCGACCACGCGCTACTGGTGAGGTTGAAGAGTTGTCGGTTGACGATTTGCTAAAACGTCTGATATAACCCAGAACATTCTGGCATACCAATTTGTCGCGATCGCGACAAATTGGTACGCGTGTGATTCACATTCTTAAAACATGATTATGAACCTCATGGATACGAGCCCGATGCCTGTTGCTAAAATGATTAAGCCGGCCGTTCTGGCGTTGACAGCTTTAGCGCTTGGAATTATTTGGGATGTTTTCTTTTTTGGACATCAGTGGGGAATTGTTGTGCCGATTTTTGCCGTGCTTCTGTTTGCTGTGATCACGTTTTTTGATAGGCAGACACATCGTCATTTGAGTTGGTACGAGACTGCAGTTGCCGGAACGATTCTCGTGTTGTCACTTTTCTTTGTAACTCGCGACGCCGAGTTTCTACTAGGGCTCAACGCGTTTGCAATGACGTACTTGTTTTTGATGTTGATGGTGAGTTTGTACGGCGCGCAGATACGGAATTTCAAGATTTGGGACTTCGTGCTATTCCCAGTCATAGATATTGTTGTGAGCGTGTTTGATCGCATGTCGATCTTAAAAGAACTCAAGGCGCGGAAGGGCGTGTCGTCACGAGTTGTTCGAGGAACAGTTTTGGCGGTCATCGTAGCTGGAATTTTTATCGCGCTTTTTGTTGCAGCAGACGAAGTTTTCCGTGAATTGCTAACACGTGCACTTCATGTAGAGGACATTGTTGATCTGTTTGATGATGTGCTTGTTATTGGGTTGATATCATTTGGAACGCTTGTAATGTTTTCGCCGGCATTCTGGAAACGTCCAAGTGTTCGTGAGATTGCTGACGCAAAACCAAAGAAAGACTTTGGAATCGAGACTGCTATTGTGCTCGGCATGTCTAGTCTAGTATTTCTAGGCTTCTTGTTTGTTCAGGCGGTATACTTGTTCGGTGGGGAATCGAGTCTGGAGTCGCTAGGCCTGTCTTACGCCGAGTACGCACGAGAGGGATTCTTCCAGCTACTGGTTGTTGCAATCGTCGTGGTGGCGATTACATGGGCGGTGCGCATGATCCGTTCAGAGAAGTATGAGATGGTAAACAGGGTTTTGAACGGTTTCTTGATGCTGTTAACACTAGGCGTCCTCTGGTCATCATGGACACGACTAGGTTTATACGAGCAAGCGTTTGGGTTTACAAGTGACCGTCTGTTCGCGCATTACGGGTTGATCGTTGTTGCGGTAGTCCTTGCAATCTTGTTTGTTGGGCTCGTGACTAAGCTCAAAGACAATACGATTTTGCACAGCGTTGTGTTCACGTTTGCAATTGCTTTGGTTGGTTTGAACTTATTAAATCCCGACGCATTTATTGCTCGTCAAAATATCGAGCGAGGTGACATAGGCGAGGGGATTGATTACAGGTTCCTGTTCCGACTTTCAGATGATGCAGCGTCAGTGATCATGGACCATGTGGATTCTGATGAGTTCCGAAATCATATTTCTACAAACTATCAAAAAGTAGATGAATATTTGTCCGTAGCAGATGAATTAGAAGCACATCAATTGCTACGGCCAGACAATAGTGATCCTAATGTTTACAACACAGAAGAGTATAAAACATGGCAAGCTACTAATCGTCAGTTGCAAACACGGTCGAGCACGGCTGCACGCCTACTGGATGCGCAAAGTAAGTCGTACTCAAGCTGGATTAAAAATTACGAGTACAACGATGAATGGCAAGCGTGGAATGTCTCTCGCTGGCAAGCGAAGGTAGTACACGATAAGTTTTAGAGTGATGCTAAAAACCTCGGGGCGTCCCCCGGGGTTTTTTGTTACGCCGTATTGAGTTTGATCAACATAAACGTGGCTTATTGAGGTTGCTTCACTTCCGTTCGCAATGACAGCCCAGGGTGACTAGGTGATGATCCTAGAATTGCATTCCTGTCATCGCGAGGAGCGAAGCAGCCTCATTAGGCGTAACACACGAGCTCACTTATTGGAGTTGCTTCACTACCGTTCCCTCCGAAGGTGGGCGCGGCGCAATGACAAGGATCGTTGCCACTACGTATCGGCCACAGGTGGATCGCATGCGATGACAAGAGTTATTACAATTGCGCATCGGCAACTGGTATGTCGTTTTCAGTGTCCATATTTGTCATTGCGAGGAACGAAGCGACCTCGGTAAGAATTACACAAGGTGCCTGGATCAAACATGAGGTCTACCCAGTTTGGATTAATTGATTCAATAAGTGCAATTTTTCGTTTTCTAGATCCACCCTTGATACGCTTTTCCTCCTCAATCGCAAGATCAATATCATTGGTCACATCGTAGTATACAAGTTTCGTGCAGTTATACTTTTTGGAAAATCCTGAGAATAAGCCTTGCTGGTGTTCCTGCATTCTACGTTCCAGATTATTGGTAACCCCTGTATATAGGACAGTGTGTCTTCTGGGATTTGTGACTATGTAAACATAATATGTCTTCATGATAATTGCTTATTGAGGTTGCTTCGCTGCCGCTCGCAATGACAGTGAGCGCCATGTAGGCAAGTGGCCTGTATGATCCATATCTTTGCCATTCTGACATAGATAAAGTCATTAGCACGAACCTGGCCTTTTTATTCACTGTCATTGCGACGGAGGAAGCAACCTCGTTAAGTGCTACGCCGTCTGGCCTTCGCTCTTGCGTTTCCAGGTCCAGGCTTTTTTCCAGCCGAATTCTTTTCCGCGAATCCAGGCTTGGCGGTTTTCTTCGAGCATGAAGTTTAGTAGTAGCTGCGATGTGTCTTGTTCAATGTTCATCTCTGTAACTTTTGCGTCAAAATCGGCTTTAACTTCTTCAACACTTTTGTATGGAACTTTTGTGTCTTCTGGTTTCATATATTTAAGCAGTTTGCGGTGACTTATTCCACTTCGTTTTTTTCTTCTGCACGTGTACAGCCCCAGCGGTCGCTAGACCAAGAACTACAGCTGTAGAAATAGCCCATCCAGCTATCGAGCTTGGTGTATTTGAGCTTGTTGATCCAATCGCAAGGAGGTCTTGTGACTCCTCAGAACTCACGCGTGGCAAAATATCTGCTTGGTCACGCGGAAGAATCCGGTATCCAGAACTCGTCTGGCTTACGATTCCGGTCACGGTGATCTCGTCACCAAGAGCCGCTGTGTTTGCGATGCCAGTTGAACCCTTTATGTAGATTCGTGCAGTACCATTATCGTCCTCCAGATAAAAATCGTCAGAAGATCGCTCGGAAACCATTCCGGTTAAGCGCACGAGCCACCCTTCCGTAGCTTCTCCTATCTCGTTTGTTGTAACATCGTGCGGAGTAGGTGCGTCTTCTGTGCTCATGATCTGTATCCCAGATGCATCTGCAAGCTTGACGCGGGACTCGCCAGACGATTCACGCAACTCTCCCTCTACGCGGACACGTGTTCCTCTCTCAAGCTGCGGGAACTCGGAACTATGCAGGTAGACTTGGATTCCAGAACCTGCGAGGTAGAAGACTTGTTTCCCAAGCGCACCAGGTACGGCGGATACGACCCCTTCTGTAACGAGCTGCGACTCGAGAGGTAAACTCCGGACATTGGCGAGTTCAATGAATTGAGTCTCTGAAGAGTTTGTAGATTCTGCAGAGTTGCTCTCCGCTGGAGTGCATGTTGTTGGCGCATTTGTTCCTGCACCAGTTGTATCAGCTGGTTCATTTGTATTTTGTGTTTCAGAGTTATTAGTTGTTGTATCAGAGTTAGAGCTCGGTTCGTTTGTCGCGATCTCCACTTCAGCTTCTACTATATTCATTGCGCCGGGAGTGGGTGTCATTGCAACAAATATATCTTCTTGATCCGGGTGACGACCCGCAGAATCAGGGTCACTCACGCTAGGAGCTGTTGCTGAGTCCCAGTTTCCATACGCAACGTGGTCAATCTGAGCTGCGAACGCATCGAACAACTCAATAGTATCTCCGCCGTTGTTTAGAACTCCCTTTGGTGAGTAGATCACGGCGTATGAGTTCGCGTCGAGACTTCCTTCGAGCATAGTTTTCTTGCCCGATCCATCCATCAAAAACCATTCGGTAAGATTTACTGTTTGCGACGTTGTGTTATACAGCTCGATCCACTCTTCCTCGCCACTAACTGGGTCGGAAACAAACTCATTGATCAAAACATCTCCCAAAGTAGCTGACTGTAGCTCGGGGCCAATTACTGAAACGATATCTTCTGTTGTAGGAGGTTCAACGCTTATCTCAACCGTCGCCTCGGGCTCCGCGGTTTCGGTAGAGTCCTCGGGTTCGGATGGAGCTGGCGCTTTAAGTTCAACAGAGAACTCAAGCTTACCGTTGACCTCGGTGACGTCGACGGTAAAATTGTCCGTATCAACTGACGCTGCAGAGGCGAGGCCAGGGATAAGGAACAGACTGAATAAAATCGGAATAATCGATGTGCGCATAGGCATATGATTAAGGCGCTGATAAGGCGCCGGAATAAAATCGATTATCCGTGGGGCGCGGACAAGTTTCCCACTGTCGCGACAGCGGGGTTAAACCCTCATGGACCCGGCGGGAATTGAACCCGCAACTCTGGGTGGTAAACCGAGCGAGGTTTCCATTACCTCCACGGGCCCATGAGACACAAAAAACTCCCCGCACACCTATAATAGATGTTGTCGGGGAGTTAAATTGCACCACCCAGAGTAGTAGTAAATGTTACCTCACTTGGTTGCTTATATTAAAACAGGTTATGACTCTAGTGTCAATCCACAGGGTGTGGATAGGTCGCAAAAAGTGGTGCAAAGCGGCGTCATCTAGACGTTCACTAAACGTCTAGATGTCAGAAGAAAGGGTATAGTCACAGCTTCGTGTCCACCGCCTTTATCTGGAGTCTTCTATCCCAGTCAGTCCTGCTGTTTTTGAAAAATGCACAGACATCTCGTGCTCCCGTTCACCTTCCCATGGTAAATAAAACAATATTGATGAACCATTTGTAGCTGTAGCACGCCTTGGCTTTCCAAAAAGATCCATTGCCTCGTCGCGACTGATGCCCTTAATTTCTTTAAACTCTACAGGGTCACTATATTTAATTAGAATAGCCCACTTTTCTCTCATTTCAGAAAGCATAGAAAGGTTACCTATGACGGCAAGTTGACCATCTAGCATGTATACAGACATTTCCCAATCAGCGTTATCTTGCCAAGGGTTATATATCCATACTTCATATTCGCCTTCTAAGTATTTACGTACTGGAATTCCGAATGCTTCCAATACCATATCATTAGAGATCCCAATAAGTTCAGGCATAGTTTTTGGGTCACTGAATTTAATGAGTCTAGAATTCTTTTCTCGCTCATTATAAACATCAGTTAGATTTTCGTTCGCTCTCAATTTGTTCATCCAATACTGTCTGCTCAATACTCCCGCGTAAACTGTCTTGCCAACTGACTCACCGCCGTCCTGTAACGGGTTATTATCAAGTATTATTCGATGCTCCCTTTGCAGGGGCGTTGTCACAACAAACCATACGATACCTACAAATGAAATAAATATGACAATCGGAAATAAAAAAACTGCAAGATTATCGACGCGTTCCTTTTTACGTAACCAGAGGATCATTCCAAACAGTGCGATACCAGTAACGATAGATCCAAAAAGCCCTACGAGCTCCATACCTATTCCATATCCCTCAAGCTCCGCGCCCCAGAGCATAAGAAAGAAATAACCTACCGTGAGACCAACTAGTACAGCAGCTGATATTGTGACGAAGTTCAACGTTTTTTTCATAGAAATAAACAGTAGCATATATGAGTGATTTGTCTAGCTATCTGAGCCGCAACAATAACCGCCGAGAATGCTCGGCGGGACTATGTGGACGTAAATATTTGCTGCCAGGATCACGCTTTCTACAACGACCGGATGTTAGAAGTAAGGACTTGACCCCAGTTCGTTCAATTCGTTTATTATTTTCTATCTTCCACCTTTTTTAGTTCCTTCATGATCTCATTGAGCGTACTAATTTCTGTAATAGCCTCAGAGCGTTCTATCTGAGCTAGCCATTGTTCGCGAAGAGCTGCTTCATTATCAGAAAGCATAAGGATATAGTTGAGCAAGTTTGTTTCAACGTCAGCGAGGGTTTTTATGTCCTTCTCGTAAAGAGCGATGGCTTCCATGTCCATATCTTCAACAGACTGCGACTTTAGGTCTTCCAAGATCGATTCAATTTCAGTCATTTTATCAATAGCACCTTTTAACGCATCCTGTGCTTTATCACGCACCTCTCGAACTCTATTCATTGATTTTTCTACCTTGATCTCACTTCCACGCCCAATCGAAATAACTTCTCCCGGTGGTCGATTATTTTCATTATTCATATTGATTACATTATAGCAAAAGATCCGCGCTTTCACTTATTTACAGACTGTATTGTTCAATAAGTACATTGAGTCACCTGCGCCTATCCGCAACAACCAACCCCAAATAAAACGGAATCCCGATCGTCGCAATGACGATTGTTGCAGCGAGGAAAGCGGGCGCGTAATGGTCGACTCCGATCATCATACCTACGAGGAGTGACCCTGTGGCAAAAACAATTTCGTAGATGAGTGAACGAGTCGACAGCAAAGTTGCTTTGAATGATGTGCGCCCCATTATGTCTATAAGATAGTGTTGCTCGGCAGTGTTAAAGCTCCAGTTCAACGCGGCGATTAGAATAAACATCGCAACGATAATAACGGGGTTCCTTGTAAACGACAGGGTTACAAACAGTGACAGCGCCAGAACTAGTTTTGTTCCAAGGAATTGCAAGAACGTAAGGTGATCTTTGACCCAGCCGTTTAGAGGTAGACATAGTGCAACGACTCCGCGTGATAGTCCCCAGAAAATTCCGTAGTAAATTATTGGAACACCGACGAACTGTTGGTAGACATCTTTGAATCCCGAGAAGACTGTTACAGCACCGAGCAAGAAACCGACGAACAATATGTATCGATATAGTTTCATTGATGCGCCAAGTTTTAAGACTTTGCGCAAATTGTGTGTACCGATTTCTTCGATCTCGGAATTCGATTTCTTTGGTGATGTGAACGAGACGGCAGCCGCAAGCCCTATGAGGTCAAGCACGATCATGATCAAGAACGGAATCTTGAAACTGATCTGTGTCAAAAATGGCACTGTCATTATGAACACTATTGGCACAGCATATCCGATTGAACCGAGCTTTCCCATGATATGAGAAAACTTGTTGTCCCTTTTGAGCGCGCGTAAAGTGTCGTGCATGAAAGCGGACCCTGTTCCGCTGACTAGCGATTGTCCGATGCCAGAGAGAATTTGTGCGAGGAAGAAAAGGGCCACGTGACCACCGATGAGGTACGAAACTGCCGACAGCGTGAAGAAAACTCGCGACAAAATCAGTGCGTTCCTGTGACCGATCTTATCCGAAATGTATCCGCTTGGAAGTTCGAACAAAAATGACGCAATGCTTCCGACCGCCATAACAAGCCCAACAGTTTGCGCGGTCGCCCCCTCGAGCTGTAGAAGGTACACCCCGGTGATCGTGTAATAGATCCTTTTTGACGTGACAAGATGCACGGCGTACTTCCAAATGTTCGCCTCAATCTTTTGTTTATATGTTTTTGGCATGCAGGAAGTATATCCCAATTAGGCTCAAGTAAAGGAGATGGAACAGGATAATGATTTAACAAGGTAGTTCTCAGGACTTTGAAACAGCTCAGGCTCGTTATTGCGAGCTTCAAACTCTCGCACGAACTGTGGGAGCATATACAACC
>JABMPK010000022.1 GCA_013203725.1 Candidatus Uhrbacteria bacterium
GCCCAACTGGGTCCCAGTTTATAACTCGATGACCGCGGTAAATCAAACCATCATCAAACATCTTTTTGAACATCGTGCGAACCGCAAAGTTTCTCTTAGCATCAAGTGTGAACGCCTCGCGTGTCCAATCAATCGAGCACCCCATCTCACGCACCTGATGATTGATCGTCGCCCGGCTCCCTTCAACAAAAGTATCAACGCGCTTCAAAAATTCCTCACGACCAAGATCGTGACGCGACTTTCCTTCTTCTTTTTGTAAAATCTTTTCTACCTTAACCTGCGTTGCAATCGCGGCATGGTCGGTTCCTGGTACCCACAGGGTTTTCTTGCCTTGCATCCTCTGGAATCGAATCATGATGTCCTCTATCGCCAACATGGCTGCGTGCCCCATATGCAGCGTTCCAGTTGCGTTTGGCGGTGGTAGCACCATCGAGAACGTCTCTTTTCTGTCTCCAGGCAAGTTCTCTGGTGTATACAAACCACTCTCGCGCTCTTTTTGCGCAATTTCGTCCTCGTGCTCTGATGGCTCGTAAGCCTTTGGAAGTTCTATTTGTTTGCTCATATGACTGAAATCGTACCTAATTTTAGCGATTTCATCAATAAGCGACCAGGATTCATGAGGTCGCTTGGTTTAATAGGTCTCTTTAGTTTATGCTTGCGAATATAGGTCGTATTGGACGAATAGGACCTATGCTGCAAGGGTGCGCTATGCAAGTTGCCGTTCTTTGATGCGTTCTATCAACTTTGGGATGACCGTCTTCTCCGCTTCTGTGATCGATCGGTCGGTAAAACAAATGCGTGCAATGTCGCGAGTTCCGTTTGGTTTAAACGGTAGCGCGAGCTCTAAACTGTCCATTCCTCGGCCAGACGACACTATTCCACAGACGTGCTTCTCCTTGTCTTCATACAACAATACTACAACCTCGGCCTCCGGCGCGTTGCGTATGAGCTCCTCAATAACATCCGGCAATTCCTCCTCACCTGCACCTGAGTGTACAAAATCCTGCGAAGAGATAATGCTCCACACCAACTTAACAGACGACTCTGACTTCAATCGCGCCAACACTCTTCCCCACAATCGCAGCGTCTCCACCGACCGTGTTCTAAATAAGTTGTCGACAATCTCTTCACGTCGCCCGCCCTTCTTAAGCAACACACTCGCATTCTGCAAAGTCTTTGGAGTCACGTTCGCGCTCTTAAAGCTTTGGGTTTTTGAAATCATTCCTGTGAGCAAGTGTGTGGAGATATGTTCGTTTATCAAATTACCATCCCACGAGTTCAACATCTGATACAAAACTTCGCCGTTACTTGTAGAGGTAAGGTCTACCACGTTGATCTGACCAAAATGCTCGTTCTCCGGCATGTGATCTATATTCAAAATCGGCGTGTTATAAAAAAACGCGCTGTTGTCTAAAAATATTTTGCCAAGTGACTCCAGGTTCGCCGACCCGATACTTATAATCAAGTCATACTTATAAGAGCTCGTCTTGCTTCCAAGATCTTTCTCTGTCCAAAATCCGGAACGTGGTGTTAGATATATGTGCAGCTCGTCTCCCTCTATGTCGTACGACAATTCCTCTAACTTTGTTTTATCAACTTTTAAAGTCACGACGAATTTCTGCAATTGGCCAAACGCTCCACGCACACGCTCGATAGGTTTTAAAAAAGCCAGACACTGTGGCAAGACCCCGTCTGCCGCAACAATGTCCAGCGGGATGTTCATTTTTTTGCAAACATGTGACAGCGCCAATGCGGACGCATACCCATCCTCTCCACAATTATGGGGTAGCACTACAACCGGGCGCTTACTGCGCTTTAGGATCTCAAAAGACTGTTTGTATAGGGGGAGAGACATTTGGGGTTGCTTTTAAGCAATAGGCTACATTATAACGCCAGACGACATCCGTCAAGAAAAGAAAGCCAGTCCCGGAGGACTGGTTGGAGTAGAACGCGGCTCACCTGAGCATGACTTCAGTGATTCGCCTGGCTTCTACGAGCGCCAGAAGGTCGTGAAGAAAGCCCCGCTTGACACTCGATGTCAGATATCCGTTCTGCCACAGGAACGTGCTCTTTAGCAGGTTGTCAATGTCGAGAGTCTGATCGTTCAAGACGCTCGAGTTTGACTTCAAGAAAGCGTGGAGATTGCGAAGGCCGTCTGGGTACATCTCGCCAGCCACTGCGCTGTGACTAGCGATGACGCCGTCACGATCCGTCTCCAGAAACCAGGCCCGGCTGCCGAAGAAGTTGAGGACGACGCTTCTAAGAGCGTCCCAGTCATACCCGTATGGAGCGGGCCTGCCGTTGCGTA
>JABMPK010000023.1 GCA_013203725.1 Candidatus Uhrbacteria bacterium
CCAGCTCGTAGGGACAGGTCGCGACCTGTCCGCTTCTAGCAAAACCCAGCAAAAACCGCCAGAGCAATCCGGCGGTTTTTGCTTGCGCGCCTCCACCGGTGCCAGGCACCGTGCCGGGTACGGTCGGCTAGAACCGTTCGGGGACAGTCCCGGGGACTGTCCCCGGGACTGTCCCCGTACCTGTCCCCGCTAGTATTTGCTCAAATCTGCTATAATACCAGGCATGAAACGCTATATATCAATCCTTTTAGGACTCATCATAATGGTGCCGGGCGCGTCTGCGTTCGCTGTCACTCCAAACGACACATTCTTTAACGAACAGTGGTATTTGCAACAGATAAATGCGGTCAGCGCATGGGATAAGAGCACGGGATCGCATGATGTTATTGTTGCTGTAATCGATACTGGAATCGACCTTGATCATCCAGATATTCGAAATCAGATATTCGTAAATAGTGGAGAGACTCCATACGACGGAATCGACAACGATGGCAATGGATATATTGATGATATTTCTGGTTGGGATTTTTACGACGACAATAACGATGCAAACCCTGTTGTTGGTGCAAACAATGAATTTGGAGTTCACCACGGCACTGTCATAGCAGGCGTTATCGGCGCAACCGGAAACAACGCGGCAGGAATCGCGGGTATAAACTGGGACGTCAGAATAATGCCATTGCGAGTCTTGGACTCAACAGGCGATGGAGATGTTGGAGATATTGTTGAAGCAATTGACTACGCGGTACTGATGGGAGTGGACGTAATCAATCTAAGTTTTGTCGGTGATAACAACACCCCAAGCCTCGACCAAGCATTACAGAACGCTTACGATCACGGCGTTGTTGTAGTTGCGGCAATGGGAAACGTCACAGATACAGGGTCCAACTTGGATAGTGTTCCGCTGTATCCGGTATGTAGCCCGGGTACCGGCGTGGATGATGTTGTGATTGGTGTAGTTGCGACTGATAAGGACGACCGACGCGCAATCTTTTCAAACTACGGAAGTGCTTGTGCAGACATCGCCGCGCCGGGTGAGTGGATGTACTCAACGCAAGTTGATGGTTACAGTGGTGGGTGGAACGGCACGTCTTTGGCGACGCCGGTTGTTGCCGGAGCTGCGGCGATGATGAAGGCAATTTACCCATACGCAACTCCAAAGGAAATATTATTGACAATGAAGCTCTCGGTCGACCCTGTGGTTGGCCGCGCACCAAGCGGAGTTTATGGTGCGTTGGGAAGTGGGCGGCTAAACCTTGCACGAGCCTTGGATATGCTGCCACGGCTTGTTGCAAACAATGCGCAGAGGGTGGCCGAGGTCGTAGTTGTGGACGAGACGCCAGATCCGGCACCTGTTGAGATCTTGCCGGTCGTCACACAGGAACCGCCACCAAGACAACTGCTTACACCATTTGCCGCAGGCGCAGGCGCAGGTGACGAGCCTCGTGTGACGGTGTTCGACTATAACGGTGAACGAGCATCATTTCTTGCATACACACCAGCTTTCCGCGGCGGAGTATCTGTTGCGACAGGACAAGTGGACGGTGATAGTGGTTACGAAGTTGTGACAGGGGCAGGCGCAGGTGGAGGCCCTCACGTTCGAGTGTTTAACGACATTGGTGCATTAAAGTATCAGTTCTTTGCGTTTTCACCAGGATTCACTGGCGGAATCGACGTTGCAACTGGTGATGTGACGGGCGACGGGGTAGACGAGATAATTGTAGTGCCGGGAGAGGGGCGCGATCCCGTTGCTCGCGTTTTCAACTGGACAGGAACATTGCTTGCAGAGATTCCTGTGGCAAGCTCGGGTTCAGCGCTTGCGGTTTCGTCGGGCGACGTTGATGGGGACGGTATTGCGGAGATCGTGATCACGGAAGGCAAAGGTTCAGCGCCGGCGGTACGTGTATATAGATACAACTCTACAATGCTCTCTGAGTTCTTTGTTTATGCACAAAGCATGTTTAAAGGTGTGAGGTCTGCGGTGCTTCCGTTAGCCGGGCGCGCGAGCATTGTTGTGGGCACAGATACTGGGGCCGGTCCTCATGTGCGATCTTTCGACAGAATCGGCGCGCTGGCCGGCCAGTTCTTTGCATTTAGTGAGAGCGACCGTGGCGGAGCGGATGTTATGGCATGGGAACCCTACGGAGATGGACAGTGGTTTATTGTGACGTCGGGAATGATTGATGACGTACCAACATTAAAGGTGTTCAATAAATCCGGCACTCTACAGGATTTGGACTTCACGCTTCCTGATCACAAACAGAGAGTAAATCTGTAGCCACAGAGTCAAGTAAACAAGACCCCCGATTCCCAATTCCTAACTCCCAATTCCAATCTAGATTATATGTCCAACAAACCCATTTTCGAAAAGAAGAACGTGCTCGTCACCGGTGGTGCGGGATTCGTTGGCTCACGACTGTGTGAACAGTTAATCAAAGACGGTTCACGTGTGATTTGTATTGATGACTTTTCTTCGGGAGTTGAGAGAAATATCGACGTACTTCTAAAAAATCCCGACTTTCAGTTTCTACGCGTAGACATAAACAAGGTGCTCGACCTTGAAGAGTTCCCAGAGTTGGAAGCTTACAAAATTCCGTTTCAAGGAATCCAGGAGATCTACCATCTTGCTTGCCCAACAGCAATCAAGAGGTTTGATGCATTGAAGATTCACACTCTCAAGACAAACAGTATCGGCACAATCAACATTCTAGATATGGCGGAGCGATACGAATCGCGTGTTGTGTTTACGTCGAGCTCTGTAGTTTACGGAAGTCGCGCGGAAGACAGACTGTTCTTTGTAGAGAGCGACGAGGGGATTGTGGACCATATGACGCCTCGTGCCGTTTACGACGAGGGCAAGCGGTTCTCGGAGACTTCATGCATTACATACCTTCAAACACGAGGAGTAGACGCCCGAATTGCACGTATTTTCCGAACATACGGCCCAAGAATGCCATTGTTTGATGGACATTTAATTCCTGACTTTATTATAAACGCACTTGACGGTAAGCCGTTGGTGATTTACGGTGATGAAAATTTCAAGACTTCGTTGATCTATGTCGACGACGTGGTGGACGGTTTGATGAAGTTGATGGAAGTTGAGCAGAACCCAGGACCCGTGAACATTGGGTCAGACGTAGATATGAGGCTCGTTGACGTGGCAAATATGATCATTGAGATCACGGGCTCATCGTCTACTGTAGACTTTGAACCACCACTACCGTTTTTGACAGAGCTTGGTCTGCCAAAGATTGCACTCGCAAGAGACGCGCTAGCGTGGTTACCACTTATTCGTCTTGAGGACGGTTTGCGGGAGACCATGAAGGACGTGCGTGCGAATCGCATTCTACTTACAAACATTTATAACAATAAAAAATGATCGTTGCTGTCATCCCAGCATTTAACGAGGAGCGAGAAGTCGGTAACGTTGTAAAAAACACGTTACCGTTTGTTGACCGTGTCCTAGTTGTGGATGATGGTTCAAGCGACGGTACGGCTTCGGTCGCTCGGGCGGCGGGAGCAGTCGTTGTTCAGCATGTGATTAATCGTGGTTTGGGCGCGTCTTTGGGGACGGGTATCAAGAGCGCTCGCAAGATTGGAGGGACCAAGATCATTACATTGGACGCAGACGGTCAGCATGCAGCAGACGAGATTCCTTTGTTTGTGGAAGCGTTGGATAGTCATGAGGTCGTACTTGGATCACGAATGATCGAGATGAAAGGGAACATGCCGGCTTTTAGAAAAGTAGCTCAGCGAGTCGGGAACGGACTTACATATGTGATGTTTGGGTTGATGGTGTCGGATAGTCAGAGTGGATTCCGCGGATTCTCGGCCAAGGCAGCAGATGCGCTAGAGATCAAGACAGACCGCATGGAGGTGTCGTCCGAGATTATTTCAGAGATCCAGAAAAGCGGTTTTAGTTGGACCGAGGTTCCAATAACTGCAATATACACAGAATATTCTCTAAGCAAGGGGCAAAGTTTTACTGTTGGTATAAAAACAGCGTTGAAACTCTTTGTACATAGAATAAAGTCATGAGTATTTCTGCAATACAAATTTTGATACTCCTATTCGCACTTTTCGCTGTGACTCGTGTATTCATTAAGTTTCGATCGCGTAGCATTCCAGCAACATGGGCGACTTTGTGGGTAGTTGTGTGGGTTGGGTCTGCCGTTGTTTCGCTTTTGCCGCAGACGACGGATCTTTTAGCCGCACGTGTAGGCATTGGCCGTGGCGCCGACTTGTTGGTCTATTTATCAGTGATGGCGTTGTTTTATTTAGTTTTTAGATTAGTGGTACGAATCGAGTCTATGCAGCAGGAGACAACAAAGCTTGTTAGAGCGATCTCTATGCGTGATCTTGATGGTGTGGAGGATGTAAAGAAGTAGAATATGAAGATACTGCATGTCGTTTCAACCTATCCTCCATATCGCGGTGGAATGGGGAACGTCGTTTCCGAGGAAGCAACCAGACTTGCAAAATTGCGCCATGATGTTCATGTCGCGACTTTGGCTTATAAAGAAAAACCGAGCACGAAGGTAGAAGGTAAGGTCACAGTGCATCGTCTCAAGCAACATATTTGGTGGGATAAGACCGCTTTGTCGTTCGGTATCAACAAACTGCTAAAAGACGACTCTTTTGATATTGTCCATCTGCACCTGCCGTTTTTTGGAATTCAGGAGCTTATGGTTGTTTTGATGAAGCTTGGATGGAAGAAAAACCTGGTCGTGACATACCACATGGACTACATGTCTAAAGGCGTCTCAAAAAAGATCGGAAAGGTATCGCGCAAGTACTTTGTTCCGGCGATTTTAACGCGAGCACAGAAAGTGTTCGTTTCGAGTATGGATTATGCTCGTGAATCTTGGTTGAAAGATAATTGGAAAGATGTAGAAAAGAAGTTAATTTCAGCACCGTTCGGTGTAGACACTAAGAGATTCAAGCCGCGTAAAGATAGAAAAGAAAGTACAGTGACGAGGTTATTGTTTGTTGGTGGATTAGATAGTAACCATTACTTTAAGGGGCTCGATGTTTTGCTCAAAGCGCTCGGACAGCTACGAAGTCGTAAAGATTGGACGTTGACGGTTGCGGGTTCGGGAGACCTAAAGGAATCGTACGAGGACCAAGCTCGCGAGGCTGGGATAGCACAGCGCGTCGACTTCATCGGTCGCGTGAGCAACGACGCGCTTCCGCTCGCATACGGATTCTCAGACGTGTTTGTTTTTCCATCGATCGATAGGTCGGAGGCTTTTGGGTTGGTCGCACTTGAGGCGCAGTCGTGTGGAGTTCCGGTGATCGCGTCGGATCTTTCGGGTGTGCGTACAGTTGTATCGGACAAGGCTTCTGGAATTCTGGTGTCTCCAAAGGATGTTGATGAGCTTAAAGAAGCGCTCGTTTGGATGATTGGCCATAAGAGGGAGCGTGAAGAGATGGGGAAGACAGCCAGGATTCGTGTAGAAAAAATGTTTACGTGGGATAAACACGTGGCGATTCTTGAAAAAGTTTATGAAGATATTGATAGTAAGTAATCTTTACCCACCCGAATCTCGCGGTGGAGCCGAGATGATAGCTCGTGACTTTGCCGAGGAAGCCGTGCGACAAAATCACGAGTTGTGGTCGTTATCGACCACAACTCGTGAAAACACCGACGAAGGTATCGCCGATGATGTTGTTGGTGGTGTTAAAATTCGACGTTACGCTCCCAAGCTGCCATATTATATTCTAGAAGACGCAGAGCAAAGCCTGGGTTCGAGGTTGATGTGGCACGCAAAGGATCTTGTAGGGTCGCGCGCTACGTCTGATCTTGTAACCGAGACCATCAAAGAGTCGTCGCCCGATGTTATTGTCACGTTCAATTTACGCGGAATGGAGATCGGATCAGTCGTTAGGGCGATTAGAAGGTCGCGAATAAACTGGATTCACGAGCTTCATGATGTGCAACTACTAGTACCGTCAGGACTTGAGTGGTTTGGGCCTCAAAAACGCGTTGGCCTTCGTTGGTTATGGCAGAGCCGTATTGTGAAGATGTTTTATGGATGGCTAACCGGTTACATAATGGGGTCACCGGGTCTTGTTGTATCGCCCTCTGTGTACATGATCGACGCCCATAAGAAGATGGGGTTGTTTGTTAAGTCCGAGTCTCACGTGCTGATCAACCCGGTTGACCTGGATGTGGATCGAGCTCGATTTACGCCAAATATGGACGGTCGTGCAAAAGTGGACAAAACTCAAGATCACGACAAGGTCACGAAGCTCTTGTACGTTGGCCAGTTAGAGCTACACAAGGGCGTGCATGATGTTCTGGAGGCTCTCAAGCATGTCAGCGAACACAAGGTCGAGCTCGACATCGTGGGCGCGGGTTCCCAGCAAGACGAGCTCATGAACCAGGTGCTAGAGCTCCCAGACTCCGTTGTTGTGCGATTTCATGGACGAGTGTCGCACGAGCGGGTGTTTGAGTTCATGGCGAGCGCGAGCGCCCTGGTACTCCCATCAGTAGTCGTAGAGAACTGCCCGGGAGTGATCCTGGAGGCGCGATCGGTAGGTTTGCCAGTAATAGCATCGAACGTGGGCGGAATACCCGAGTTAATCGCTCCAGAAGGACTATTTGAACCCGCTGACCCACGCGGAATAGCAGAGAAGATTCACTTGCTCGCTGAGGGAAAGGTGAGCGCGTCTAGTAAAGATGATCTGATATCGGTGTCCATATATGTGGATAACTTGCTCAAGCAACAAAAATAAGTTCTCCATACATGTGTAAAGCCCACCGTGGCTGCCACCGTGCGTCGCCACCGTACCTGTCACCACAACTGTCTCCGCGCTCGAATCTCCGGGGTCAGGTCTGGGGTCTACATGCTTGGGGGACAGTCCCGGGGACTGTCCCCGGGACTGTCCCCGAACTCGCTCGCGGTTGCCCAAGAATCCAGAAACAAACCTCGAGCTTGCGCTCGAGGTTTTTGCTTGAACTACTAGATTGCGTCACTCGGTCTGTTGAAGATAAACACCGTCGTAGCTCCATCACCAACGGAGAACCACTCGTCTGTCTCCACCTTAGCGCGTTCAACCGCAACATGGGACGACCACCAGTACTCGTTCACGACGAAGTACGCTCTATCTACGTTTGCCAAGTCCATGGCGTCAACGGCAAGATCGAGCGTGGGATTGCCTTCGATCATCCCCAAGAATATCTGGTACATAGGACCGCCTGTTGGAACTGGATAGTAGAACACATCGCCTTTCTCGCCATAGTAAGGCGCAAAACCAAAGTCTTGTATTGCCGCGGCAGACACTGCTTGGTTTGCGAGCACGATGTACGGAATGCCTTGTGCATCAGAGCGGATACTCGTAACCGTGTCGTGGTCACTTTGCCCGATGGTAAAACCGTGGCTAACTGCGTACGCGTCTTGTCTTGGGTACGTGTAGTAACCGTTTGCCACAACAGCGATTGCAAAAATAAGTATTATAGCAATGCTTATGACAGCTTTCTTCATCTGTATGACGCGCTCAATGCCAAGCGCGATTCCGAGTATTGCGAGCGGTAGTATTACGTATAGTGACAGCAACATGATGCGTCCAACGTAGTTTGTTTGTTCGTAGTCAATCAGGAAGGAGAAGTCACCGGCTACAGACAATATGATCGCGTTTACGATCAACAGGGCGCTCGTTAACGGTAAAAGCAGCCATCTCCTACTGCGCATGTTCCAGAGTATCGCTCCTGCGATAGCAGCTAGAATTATGTACCAGAGCCAGGCGTTGAGCCCGATGTATGCAAACAGGTCCCCAACAACTTGGTATCGTGTTGAGAAGAAAAGCGTTGGCATTAAGCTTGCGATGCGTTCTGGGTGGAAGCCGAGCGAACCAGACGTGCCAGAGAGCGAGAATGCAAGAGGGAGCATGATAGCGCCTCCGAGAGACACTGTAATCAGAAGTCCTCGCCTGATCGTGGACGCAATATCGTCTCGTGTTGCAATCACAACCATGACCACGAAAAGCGCGACAGGTAAGCCGGCGAGTGGGTGGATGAGAAGCGTTGCAATTGTCAAAAGCAAGAAAACCCAGTGTGGGACCCAGCGATGCTTTGTGATGAGTTCAGGGAGCGCGATAAAGAAGATTAGTAACGTCCAGAGATTCGCTAGACCCTGCGGAGTCGTGTTTATGAAGTGCGCAAGCGGGAGCAGGAGAGTCGCCGCTGCTCCAAGCGCTGTTGGAACGCCACGCTTTGTAATCTGCCACACGCACGCAGCCGACACTGCTGGGAGTAATAGTGCGCTCAGTACAGGTATTAGAAGAATATCGATAGTGTGTGTATCTATCGAGCTTGTGAACGCCACGATGAGCTCGATAGCGTATTGCCCAATATAGTAGTACGGTTTTGGTGTGATCGTTCCGTTAAGGATAATGTGGTCGAGCGTTGCTTGATGCAAGAAGGGGTCAAAGCCGTATCCAAGCGGGAACACAATCAGTACAACGCTGACAAGCGAGAATAATGTCGCGATAGACCCGAAGATTACGAGTTTCATTTGGGCGCGTTTGGCGAGTATCAAGAGTGACGCCGCGGCTAATCCAAGCCACGAGAGCACGTTTGGTGAAAGTATCAGCCATGGCGAGCGAGTTGGCTCAATGGACGCATTTCCAGACACACTCACAAAAAAACTAACGAGTGCAATCACAACAATCGCTATTAAGACGCCGTCGAGTATGTGTGGTGACTCCAGGTCTGTGACAGACTGATGGGCTTCTGTTCTAAACGATACCAGCCATGCGAACATCGGGAGTGAGGCTAGAAGGAAAAAAATCGAGAAGACTGTCACGGTACCTAGGTAGTAAACGAGACTTCCGCCAATCATTAGATATGAGAGCGACAGGATGAGCCCAAAGATAAGACCTGTTCCTTTCAGATGCTCGGAAAATACACTCGATAAAGCGAGGCTAGATGTCAGCAATATCAAAAGAAGCCCTGTAATAGATAGCGCCGGCACGTCAAACAAAAACATGCCCGACAGTAGTCCGACTAGTCCCAAAAAGCTCAGAATGCTATACTGTACACTACGAACAAGGCTCATAATGACTGTATTGTAGCATGAAACTTCATCAACGCGACCCGGAGAAGGTGTATCCTCACGACCGCATAATGGCGGCCGTGATTTTGCCATTCATTCCAAAGAAGATACATCCGAATCATGTAACAGTGTTGCGGTTTTTGCTCACTCCGTTTGCGATATGGGGTATAGCGATAGAGGCGTGGGCATGGGCGATTCCATTTTTTATTGCAGTTGCATTCACAGACGTTATAGATGGTTCGTTGGCGCGCGTCCGAAAACAGGTAACAGAGTGGGGTACGGTTTTTGATCCTATTGCTGACAAGGTCTTGATATCACTCGCTGCCGTAATCATAGTAACTAGTGCAGTTGGATGGTGGCTAGCGATCATGTTAATCTTCTTTGAGTTGGCGATAGTCATGGGCGGAGTGCGGAAAAAGCATGACGGTAAGATTGTTACAGCTAATTACTGGGGTAAAAGCAAGATGTTCGCTCAGTGTCTGGG
>JABMPK010000024.1 GCA_013203725.1 Candidatus Uhrbacteria bacterium
ACGCAGATATATACGCATGTGACGAATCAGCACTTGAGAGAGATCCACAAGAAGCATCACGATAAGAAACGTAAAAAATAACTATGTTTAATGAAGGTAAATCTGCTCCAGGTCAAGAATTTAAAGCGCCGTCCAGCGAGGTAGTGGCACCAGAGTCCGCGGAATATAACATGGAGGCGGTTGAGGTTGGGGCGGTAGTGAGCGGCGCAGATAGTCTGGCTAAAGTTATGGGCGAGCTGGCAGACGATAATTTGTACTGGCCACGTGTTGAATTAGCTGAGGTGGTGAGAGAAGCACCAAAGGCATCGCTTGCTGCGAAGGTGAAGCGCGCGGCCGCCAAGGTCGTTTTGGTAGCAGCGTTGATGACACCTTTTGGAAC
This sequence comes from Candidatus Uhrbacteria bacterium, assembly GCA_013203725.1. Classification (GTDB taxonomy): domain Bacteria; phylum Patescibacteriota; class Patescibacteriia; order UBA9934; family UBA11717; genus JABMPK01. The sequence continues at coordinate 380 of JABMPK010000024.1, forward strand.
GGCCGCCGCTGCTGACACAAAGGCTGTTGGGGTTGGAGTAGAAGAGGTTGAAGATGGTCCTTCAGAAAAGATAAAGGGGTACGCAGATTCTCAGCTTGAGATAATCAAAGCAGCAAGCGAGAGTGTGGTATACAACGAGGCTAAAAGTATTATTGAGACTCTGCTGTCGTCGGATGAATCAGAGGAGCGTATCTTTGACGGGATTAACGCTACAATTAAGGAGGTCATGGATCGAATAACTCCGGACGTCGCAGAGGTTGAGGCGGAGATAAAGGAAGATCGTGAAGCTACAAGCACAATGCTTACTGAATATCGGTTAGCTGAAGGCGACGAAGCAAGACAGTCTGCCGCTTTGGAGGCGATCGGTCGTTCCGTGGCATCTGATCAAGCAGAGAGTAGCCTGATTGTCGTTCGTGATAGCTGGACAGTTGATGGAACAAAAACAGTTCAGAGGTATGAGTTATTGTTGGACTCCGAGGATGGTGAGAATTTTACGATCACAGACTCGGATACAGGACTGACAGCAACGTTTACAAGGTAGTGAAACAAGAATCTGATAAAAGCACCGGCGTCGTGTCGGTGTTTTTTGATGCAAACAAAAAAGCACGTGGGTTACCACATACTTTTTTGGTGCCTCGGGCAGGACGACGTTCGTCGCCTCTCACTAGGAGCCTCCGGCTCGCGCACCTACCGCTACGCGCAGAGGTCCGAGCCCGCGCCCAATGCAACAAAAAAACACCTGGCGTTAACCACGTGTCTTTTTGGTGCCTCGGGCAGGACTCGAACCTGCAACCTTGAGGTTAGAACCCTCCTGCTCTATCCAGTTGAGCTACCAAGGCCCGTTCGCTTGAAAAATTGCGACCTTTTGCCTCAGTCCCTCCGGTGCTCGACGCCGTACTTTAGTACGACTTACTTCGCTCCTCGGGCCTTCGACAAAATCTCATCAATTTTTCTGCGCTCACCAGAATATAGCAGGAGAAAAGGGTTTTGTCAATTGACACAACGTGTGTTTGGGGCTAGGATCAATTCAATCATTAATATCATTATATGGATGCAATATTAGCACTGTTTTTTTCACTGGGGCCGATCGTTATCTTTATTCTATTGATTTCGATTCGTCAGGTGAACGAGTATCAGCGAGGTGTAAAGTTTAGACTTGGTAAGTTTGTAGGCGTTATGGAGCCAGGATGGAGAATCATACTTCCTGTGATTGAGTCGATGCAGAAAGTGGACATCCGTGTGAAGGCGGTGGACGTTCCGGATCAGGAGGCTATTACAAAGGACAATATCTCAGCGCGAATCAATGCTGTGATCTACTACAAGGTAAAGGACGCTGGCAAGGCGGTTATTGAAGTTGAGAACTACCGGTTTGCTGTTAGCCAGTTGGCTCAGACTACAATGCGTAACGTTGTGGGAGAGATGGAGTTGGACGAATTGCTGCAGAATCGAGAACAGGCGTCTCGAAAGATCAAGGAGATTGTTGATTCACTTACTGACCCATGGGGAATTAGCGTAGATAATGTGGAGCTTAAGGACGTCACGTTGCCAGAGGACATGAAGCGCGTGATTGGTAAGCAAGCAGAGGCGGAGCGAGAGCGACGTTCTGTGGTGATCAAGGCCGAGGGTGAGGTACAGGCAGCGGAGAACTTGCAGAAGGCGGCGCACATGTTGAGCGCGTCTCCAGGTGCGCTGCACTTGCGAACGTTGAGTACGCTCAACGACTTGTCATCCGACCAGTCAAACACGGTGATCTTTGCAATACCAGTGGAGATACTGCGCGCGTTTGAGGCAGTTGGGGGTATGGTGAAGAAGTAAGAGGTTTGAAAGAAAGAAAAGACGCTGCTTTATGCGGCGTCTTTTTTCTTTCTGTCTTGTTTTGCGTTGAAGTATTCTTCTGCTTCTTCTTGCATGCCGTAATGTTCAACTATTTTCCATACAGGTTTGTGCCGAAGGTCAGAGAGCGTTTCTACGTCCGGTGATTCGTAGGAGATCTCAAGATCGATCCGTGTCTCTAGAATAGCGTTCAATCTCTCTTTCACGCCACGGAACCGAATGTCTAGTTGCTCTGGGTCGAACGGCTCTTCGCCTTCTATCATCGCTCCAAGATTGGAGTCAATGAACCCTTCCCAAACAGATAGAATGAATCTATTCTCAAGGCGAGGAAGGCCTAGGCTAACACGCGTTTTATTCGCAAGGTCTATCATCTCCTGAACATCCTCTTTCTCCGTATACGACTCTGTCATTATCAGACCATACTCAGTCGCCATTCGTAAATGTTCTTTTTCTTTCTCGTTCAACTCGCCACCCCTGGCTTTTAAGAACTTCTCTAGTTTCTTGTAACCAAGTACAGAAAAAAATGTAATGTCTTCAATCTTTTTGTTGGCAGAGATCTTCTCTTTACCAAATTTATGTTCCATCAACGTAAGGATGTGCCGGTACTGGCTTGGTTTTAGCGCGACGACAGCCATATGAACAAACTGCGTGGCATCTGTGCCTATACTCTTGGCAACGCTGGTAGACTCTTCTAGATTCTGAACCATTGTATTCCAAAGTGACGTGAACCGATTGGATACTGTCCTCAATTCTTCATGCAAGTCTGATAACTCAGGATCCTCTAGTTGTTGATCTATGTATTCCAGCAGGTCCAGTGCGTTATTCTGAGCAGTCGCAAGATCGGCATCTGCAAGCTCGCTATCGTAATACGCACGACCATCTTCACGTCCAAAGTCATTTCTCTCTGCTATTTTGAGCTCTGCTAGTATCTCTTCCTGTAGGCCGTCGATAAGTTCTATTGCATCAAGATTCCGTGTTGGAGCCTGCCAGATTTCGGTAAATGTAGAGCGATAGTCAACTTGTCCACGTGAGCTTGATGATTCCCTTTTCTGTTGGGTTATTTCCTGGGCAATTTTTATAGGCGTGAGCGTCCTGTTATTGATAGTTGGCAAGCCGTCGATCAGATTGTGTACTCGCTCATGCTCTATTGTGTCTATAGTTTTATCGCCGGTGTCGGATGCAACAATAAAGACTCGGTTTGCCTCGTGGAATCCAACAGCGCTCTCCATTCCTGGAAATACTGTTCCATTTCGAAAAGTAAGCGTTACATCTGTTGCACCTAGCTCTGTAGAAACAAGATCGTCTCGTGATAATTCGTTTCTTTCAAGAAAGTCCTCTATGGCTTGGTACAGAGCATACTCACTTTCACGGTAGTTAGAGACTTCTGTGTATTTTAAAAACAAAGTGTCGACCAAATCGTTAATGGTAATAGCTGTTTGGACATCTTGATCTTTTACAAGACGCTTACGTACCTCTTCGGCCTGTCTTGCACCAAGATCAGTATCATAATTATCAATATCTTCCATGAGCTTTACATTCTCCAGAGTTTCATCAGAGAAAGTAGCGAGCCACCTGTATCTTAAGAGGTCAAATGTAGCTCGTGTCTCCTCCTCATTTAGTCCGGGCTCGATTCTTTTAATATCTTCATAGATGTTTTGGAAGATTTCAATCCTAAAACTAAGAGCTTCTAACATGCTCTCACGCCTTTCTTTATGAGATTCAACCGGAACCTGTGTGGGAGTTTTGGGTGTCTCAAGATTAGTCGCGGCAGGAGCAGCAACTTCTTGATCGACTGCAGGCGAGTCCAAGGTCAGGTCAGACATCGGAGGTTGGTGGCCTTCTCGTTTTCGTAGTCTTCCATTCATGTCACCATTGTATCAAACAACACCGACTTCTATTTATCTCTTTCTGTGAAAAGCTTCTCAACATATTCTTGAAGATCGTAGTGCTCGACCATTTTCCAAATATCTTTGTGTCGATAGTCACTAATACCCTCCTTGCTATAGGTGTCGTAAAGTATTTCTTCTTCTAGTACGCCCTTGATATACCTTGTCACGATTGACTCAGCGTCCTGTATTGGAATCTTGAATTCGTCTGGGTCGAAAAATATTGCACCTCCTATAATATGCATTAATTCGTCTTGCATGAACGATTCCCAGAATGAAAGAATCGTGTCGTTTTCTATATCTGGCATACCCATGGATTCACAGATACTTTGAGCCGACGACAATAAATTCTTTGTGTCTTCCAAGGTGTTTGATTTTCCAAACTCTAAAGCTCCCCACACCAGTTTGTTTTTGATCTTTTCTTTAAGATCGTCGGACAATTGAATGTCAACTTTTTCTAATAGTTCTCTAAGTCTCTCCTGCTCTGATGGTGTATCGATTACCATCTCTTGCATTTTTTTGTAAGCTTCAATCTTTTCTCTGCCAAACTTATGTTCAAGTAGTTTGACTGCATGCCGATACTGGCTCGGTTGCAAGGCTACAAAAGTCATGTGGAGATATTCAGCGGCTTCGTTACCAAGATTGTTTGCTATAGCTGTTGATTCCTGGAGGTGGGCGACCATCGTATTCCATTGCCTGATACATTTTTTTGTAACTGCGTGCCATGCAGCACGAGACTCGGGGTCAGAAGCTTCTTTGGCTTGCGTATTCGCAAAATCGATGAATTCTGAAGCGTCTCCTTTAGCGGTCGCAAGACCAGCGTCGGCAAAATATGTTTGACCTACGCTTACTTTATGATTGCCAAACTTCTTTTGTTCCGCAGTTCCCAGCTCTGCAAGTATTTCTTCGTGTAGTACGTCAAAGAGCCATGTGTCATTTATGTCTTTCGCTTTCCCCTCCTTCAAAAGTTTTGTAGGTGATGCTGTAGATCCTCGGACATCTAATAAACAATCTATGACGTTATGTACCCTTTCATGATTGACTATTTCTTCCAGGGTTCTCTCTTCAGATTCCTTGGCCACTAAGAATACGGAATAGGTCTCATGAAAGCCGATTGCAAAATCGTCTAATGGTAAAGTCGCGCTCTTGCTGAAGGTGAGAACGATGTCGGTAGCATTAATTTCTGTTGAGAGTAGGTCGTCGTGAGAGAGACTGTACTTTTCAAGAAGTTCATCCACTCTCTGCTTCAGAAGTTTAGGATCATCCGCGTATTGCTTTACAGTCTAGTATTTTTCAAGCATGGTTTCGGCAATCTCAGGCATCGTATAGAGTGCCGATACGTCTTCGTCGGCGTCTAATCGCATTTTTTCTAACCAAAGATCATTGTTACTAGCGCCAATTGGTTGTTTTGCTATTTCGCGCAATCGTTCTACCCCCGCCAATGCTTTATCTGAGAAGAGTGACATCCATTTTTGTTTAAGTGCTTCAAAATGATCGCGCGCCTCCTCGTTAGTGAGACCCGGCTGAATATTTTGTATGTCATCGTAGACTGTTGAAAAGATATCTACTCGTCTGCTTAACTCATCCAAAATGCGCTCACGCCTTTCTTTCCGAGATTCAACAGCAGGTTCGGCAGGTGTATCGGTTACCACTAGATCAGCCTCAACAGGTGCTGCAGCCTCTAGCTCGATAAAGGGTGCGCTGGTAGTTTCCACTTCTGGTCGTGGAGAGCCTTCAATTTTTCGTAATCGTCTATTCATGCCACCATTGTACCAAAAAAAGCACCGCCTAGATGGCGGCAGTGCGTAGATCTTTCTGAAAGTGGTGTGGGTCGTATGGCTCTGTCCAGTCGCCGCCCCAAGTCCAACCGAGTTCCTTGAAGCGGATCACGATTGGATGATCCGGAAACAGCGAACTTTCATGGTTCGTGTCCGCAATTCCGCAAGCTGGGTGCATGACTCCACGCATGATCATGGGATTGCGCAACGGATTCAGGTCAACCGCCATTCCAAACGCATGCAGGGAGAGTTCGTATGTGCCCTCAACGCATCGATAGTTGAATCCCGAACTATTGTTTGCGGACATGGACAGCGTGTCATCCCAATTGTACACATGGATTGGAACTATTGAAGTGAATCGATACTCGATACAGAGAGCGAGCGCAAAGATAGCCTCAATATCTCCAACAAGGCGTTCATCAACAATGAGTGTTCCAATTTCGATATCACCACACATCGCGATGTAGCGCACCTGAACTGCACGAAGCCTGACACGAATGTGTTCAGGACAATCCCTATGCATGAAGTGTGATCTATCCACCTAGCCCTCCTGTTTTGTCTGGTCCATACTTAACCATGAAAAAAGAACGCCGTAAAGCGTTCTATTTTATATATCCACCTGCTTGAAGGTTCCAAAGTCTGTCGTAGAGCCCACCTTTTTTCATGAGCTCGGAATGTGTTCCGCGGTCACTGATCTTCCCGTCTTTCATCACTACTATTTGATCTGCGAGATAGATTGTTGAGAGTCTGTGGGCAATTAAGATCGTAGTTCGTCCTTTCATGACCTTGCGAAGTGTTTCTTGCAACTTATGCTCAGTCTCCGAATCAAGTGCGCTTGTTGATTCGTCCAGCACAAGAACCGGTGGATCGGCTAGGAAAATACGAGCGAGTGCAATTCTCTGGCGCTCTCCTCCTGAAAGCTTTACACCACGTTCACCGACTATCGAAAGATACTTTTTTGGGAGGCCGTTGATGAACGTATGAGCTTCGGCTCGCTTGCAAGCAGTCATAACTTCGTCACGTGTTGCATTTGGTTTCACGAACCGGACGTTGTTCATAACTGTGTCATGGAATAGCAGTGTGTCTTGCGAGACTACTCCGATGTTCGAGCGAAGTGATTCAAGTGTGTAGTCTTTTATGTCTTTGCCGTCTAAGATAACTTCACCCTTAGTAACGTCGACTGCTCTGTTGATCAACTTCACAAGCGTAGTCTTCCCGGCGCCACTTGGCCCGACGAGTGCGCAACTAGATCCGTCTGGTATTCGTAGGTCCACGCCACGAAGTGTAGCTTTCTCTTGATCGCGGTAGTTGAAATGTACGTTGCGAAGTTCAATGTCGCCTATAACATTTTTCAAAACAATCGCATCTTCCTTTTCAACCACATCGTCTTGTACGTCCTGTAATTTCTTCATCGCACCAAACGCTGTCCAGAGTTGCGAGAGCTGAGGGAGGTCGTTCGCGATCACGTACTGTACTGGTGACAGCAAGAACGAGATGAGTCCAAGGAACGTGATCAAGACTCCAAGTGTTATCGTGCCGTTTGATACAAGGTAAACTCCGAAGACAAACACGATCAATCTTCCAATCAAGTTGAGCGAGCTTCCGATGCTGTGGAAGATAGCCCAGAAGATGTTTAGGTACAGCTGATCTTTTATGACGACCTTCATCTTCTTATCTAATCCTTGCTCACGTTGCTTTTCCTGCGCGTAGTTCTGTATTGTTGTTATGTTATTTACTGTTTCGCCGATATGTTTAGATAGCCCAGTCCAACCATCGAAAACTTTTTTCTGTTTTGGCTTTGCTTTTTTCCATGCGTACCAACCCATTCCAACGGATACTGGGAAGAGCGAAAGTGACACAAGTGTTAGCTGCCAGTTGATTACGAATCCGACAACCAGAACAGCAATAAAGGAGAACGTGGTTGGGAGCATATCGTTCATCACCGTTCCTGGAAGATGGTGTATCGCGCGCCACGTCTCATCAAATGTTCGGATGAGTTTTCCTCCAGGTATGTTACCAAACCTCTGCTGACTCCATGTTAAAAGACCGCGCGTTATCTTTGTTGCAAAATGTTCTGACGCAATGTTCGTTGCTGTCCAACTAAGGAAGCGCGCTATCATGCCGACGATTGTGTTGAACAGGAAGATTCCAATCCAGGCTACAAGTAAAAGGGCGATGTCTTGAAAAAGCGTTGAGGTGTTATTGTCTGCCAGAGCATTGATAACAATGTCGACCATGCGCCCGTATACGACAGGCTCGAATACAAGGGCAATGGACACTAGTATTGTCAGTATTACGGAAACAGAATAAAGCCACTTACCTTTAGCGTATGATGGCTTTATCATCTCCCAGATTTGTCTGCGTTCAGTCATGAGCGCATTATAACATCATTTATTTGAGTCTCCCTTGAAAGATGTGCACCATCGTGCTAGTATCACTTCGCATAACCATGGCGGCTATGGTGAAACGGTTATCACACCAGTTTGTGGTACTGGTATTACGGGTTCGATTCCCGTTAGTCGCCCCAGGCCGTCGAACGGCCTAAGGCCAATCGACGACACCACAAAGAACCACTTTCTTAATGAAGGTGGTTTTCTG
>JABMPK010000025.1 GCA_013203725.1 Candidatus Uhrbacteria bacterium
ACAGGAAGCTTGTCAATATCACGGAACTTTCGTATATTGACCTAAGATTTACTAATAGACTGTTTTATCACTAGTATGCGGATACCTAAACACCTATTTATTATACTATTTTCAATCGTAGTGCTTGGTGCTGGGTGCTTCGCGCCCGGATCCAAAACTGACATTGTTCAGACATCGTACTTACCGGATCATATAACTGAAGTCTTCGGTGAGACATTGCCACAAGCGTTATTGGAGGCACGACAACGTGGGCGTAATTCTGTTGCAGTTTCAGACCCAAGCGGCAATGTTATAACGGCAATCATCAGCGACCCTACGCACACTATTATCACCATGACAGATCCAATTGATGTAGAGGACCCAATCGAGTTTTTGAAGGGCTACAGTGTTGATCTAGATAAAGCTTACGGCGTGCAGAGAGAGAACGGAATCTACTCTTTCAATATCAACACAGTGCGTCACGATGAGCTTGCTACAATAATCTACGAGACATCGGTTAGAATTTTCCACATACCGACTACACAGCAATGGGTGATTGATATACAATAGAATTATAATTCGCAAAACAAAAATAAATATGTTGAAGAAAGGTGATCACATAGGTAACGCGAGTAAGGTACTAGTACTGCTTGGAGCTTTGAACTGGGGACTAATCGCAGCGTTTGATTGTGATCTAGTTAATGTGTTGGTAGGTTCAATGCCAACTGTAGAGCGCGTTGTATATATTCTCGTTGGACTGTCAGCACTGTACATAGTGTTTGAAAGTCACGGTGGGGGAAAGCGCAAGAAATAAGGTTATAGAAACAACAGACGTCGCGAGGCGTCTGTTTTGCTTTAGCTAGTTGAGGCTGAACAACAAGTGTAAATTGTTAAGTGTCGTACAATATGCCGTCTCCTCATGTAAGGGGGAAGGGGGACAGGGGACAGGAGAGCTAGCGCAATTAGCCGACGCGTTTCTAGCTCATAGGTCCTATAGATCTAATACGACTTATCAACTAGAGCCAAAATCGACTAGCAAAATTTTAGTTTTCTAAAATCTGTTTTAGTTTGTGTTGTCAGGAACAATTCCAATGGTACTAGTATACCCCTCAAATCAATCTGGGGCATTTTTAGAATTAGATCAACGAGCGTTTATAGGGGTAAAACGCATTCACGGGGTGTACGAGACGCTTGAGTACGACAACCAGCATAAACGCAAGAACTAAAACTAGTCCTATTCTACGGAGCTAACGTGCTAGCTTATAGGTCCAATAAGTCCTATATGACCTATACGCCAAAGCCCTGCACTAGCAGCCTAATCTCCTCAAGCGTCGCAAAAGGTATATTGCACGACACTACTACTATTTTCAGTGCTTGACATTACCCCACTCCTGCTATATCTTTGTTCTAAACCCGGAGGCAACGATGCTCTTTGAAGCTCTCATGCTAGCTGTTGATATTTCCTTTGTGTTGATTGGAGTGTTTGCCGTCTGGAGCGCCATCTACGGCAACCGCTCCCTGCCCCTGCGACTCCTGGAGCCGCTGGTGACGGTGTTGCTCGTAGTCGGATTGGTTCCTCCTGCTTGCTTTCCTCGATGGGGCGATGATGAGGAAGATGAGTATCTGATTGAAGACGCGAGTGAGGAGTTGATGTCAACCCTCCCTACCGCGTACAAGCCCAACTTCGCAGGGCCCCGCATTGCGCGGAGTGGTCACGGTGGACGGCACGGTGCACTCGCTCTTGCATCGGGACCCAGCAACCGCGACAAGCGACGCTAGCAGCTGTTCTGAAACACAAGCGCCGACCACTTGGTCGGCGCGCTTTTTAATTTACAAGAAAGTTGTACGGGTTATTCGGGATACCGTCGACTCTCGCCTCAAAGTGCAGGTGCGGTCCAGTAGACAGGCCGGATCCCTTAGCGCCTGCAGCGCCTCCAGAACGTCCAATCGGCTCACCACGTTGTACAAACTGGTCTGCAACTACGTCCATACGTGATAGATGGGCGTAAAGCGTCGCCACACCGTTTGCGTGAACAATCATGATGTAGTTGCCATAACTTGCGCCTGTACGCGCCCAAGCAACGTACCCAGGAGCAGCAGCTCGCACGACCGTTCCTGTTGGAACTGCCATGTCGAGTCCCGAGTGTTCGAATAGATGACGGAACGGATATGTTGGATCGTGGAAAGTGGCTGTGATGATAGGGCCAGCAACTGGCCAAGAAAGCACTGTGGGCCCTTCGAATATCACAGCATCCTCGCCACCATCGTCTATACGCTTTTGTAGTGCCTCCTGGAGCCTAAAAATCTGTCCTTGGATGTATTGCTGCTCCTCACGAAGCTGTCGCGTTAGAGTGCGGAATTTTGCCTCTGAACTTTCGGCGTGCGCAAGAAGTACGTCTTTTGCAGACTGCTCGTGCTCAAGGTTTCGCTTTGTTGTCTGAAGATTCTCGCGAAGATCCACCAGCCGTGTCCTGCGGTCAATTTGTTGCGACTTTTGATTATCTAACTGTGCCTGCAGAACATAGACGTTGTCTACTTGTGTACCAATGTCTTTTTGAAGCGTTTCAAGGTACTGAACCTGGTCGAAGAACTCAGAAAAGACATCATTTCCAAACAGCACTTCTAATGGACCTGCATCATCAAATACATACATCTCCTGAAGAACTATACGAATCATATCTTTTGCATTCATCAGTTCTTTTTCTGCTTGCACGATCTCAGCATCTGTCTTCTTGATCTCCAGCTCAACTTTATCTACCTCGAGTTCCGTGTGCCTAATATCGAGTTCGGTTTTTTTAACCCTGTTCTCGAGTATTGTGATTTCGTTTGCAAGCGTCTGTTGGGAGCCTTCGTAGGCCTCTATGCGCTCTTGATACTGATCAATCTTATTGCGAATGCCATCAATCTCCGCAGTTTTATTTTCTATATCGGATCCAAGATTCTCTATCTCGTTTGCAAATGCGTTTGGTAGCACAAAACCACCTGACAACGTCAGACATACAATTAGTACAGCGAGTGATGATTTGCCGATAATTTTCATTACTATTGTTTCAATCTATTAAGCGCGTTGTCTATTCGGTCA
>JABMPK010000026.1 GCA_013203725.1 Candidatus Uhrbacteria bacterium
GTTCCTCGCAATGACAGAGGCTTGTCTATTGCAGAAGTAGCTTGGCAAAAATATAAAGTAATCGTTCCTTGTCATTCTGAGCGGTAGCCGAAGAACCTTCGTCGCTACTGTGCAAGATCACAAGCAATACCGACGAAGTTCCTTCGACTTCACTTCGTTACGCTCAGGATGACAATCGACAAAATATTGACTACTGGAGCTTCGTTAGACATTTGTAATTGGTAATTTGAAGATTGTCATTGCGAACGGTAGTGAAGCAACCTCTATAAGTGAGCTCACGTTCAGCACCGCACGAGGTTGCTTCGTTCCTCGCAATGACATAGGCTTGTCTATTGCAAAGGTAGCTTGGCAAGAATACAAAAGAGACATTCACTGTCATCGAGACGCAGGAAACGACACCTCGCTCACCGCCGACTCCCAGGCCAATTCGAACACCTGCCTCATCGCTCCGGCGATAGACTCGTTTTCTATAACCACTCCTATCGGGATCCCGTCGTACGAAAACCCGTAAATCTCATCGCCCTTCACGCTTATGTGCCCGCTCAACGGCGAGCTCCCAGTTTCTAAATACCTTACCTCCCACCCGAATCTCTGATGAACTCGCTTCATAGACTCAATCGGCGGTTTGTCTGCCACGATGATAATCTTCCCCGTCATGCGGTTCTTACAGACTGTCTCTTTGTGTGAATCAAATTCGTGTTCATCAAAAAATTCGCGCAACGCATCGAACGGTACAATCTCATAAAAGTCAGCCGTGGTCTCTTCGTATCTTTTCGCTAACTGAACGATTCCCTTCTTACCTTCAAAAAAATAAACACGCGGCCTTCCCTTCTTTTGATTTTCTAAAGCAATGAACTCAGGAAGTGCTGACTCAACAATATCAATCTTCCCAATCAACTCCTCAGCCTGTCTCTTCAACATCTGCACGATCTTCTCAGGCGACTCCGCTATGAGCAAACGCTTTCCGTCCACGTCTACGGCCTGCATCAATCCGCGCTCAACAATCGCATCAACAACATTATAGACAGTGGTTCGCGTCATCTGTGACGCATGCGCAATCTCCTGCACGCTCGCTTTACCAAGCGACAAGCTTACAAGATACACTCGTGCTTCACGCTCAGACATTCCGGCGTGTGCCAGCTGATCTACAAGAAACTGCATAGCACATCCAGTGTCTTTCTTGCAGTCGTTTCCCAGTCAAAGTCTTGAGCACGAACGAGCCCCCGCTCTCGCATTGCATCTCTAACCTCTACGTTCATAACCTCATCCAACGCTCGCATCCAAGCACCCTGCGCATCCAACGGAACATACATCGGAGCGTCTCCCCCAACCTCTCGCAACACGGCAAGGTCAGAACAAACAAACGGCACTCCCGACGCCATAGCCTCTAAGGTTGGCATACCAAACCCCTCAAAACGCGTTGGAAAAACTTCAACAAGCGCACCAGATCGCAACGGCCCAAGGTCCTGATACTCCACGTGTCCTATCTCGTGAATGTCCTCACGTGACTCCACGATCTCGCGAATCTTCTCATACCCAACAATCCCCGGAGTACCTCCAAGCACGAGGTCAACGTCATGATCGCCCTGATCTTTCCACGCAATCCACGCCTTCAGAAACGGCGCGATACCTTTCTTTTTTTCTATACGACCAACATAAAACATGTACGGCTTCTTGAGCTCGTACTTGGCTCGTACACGAGCAACCTCTCCATCACCCTCACCACGAACTTTAAACATCGCCTTATCGTAACCAAAATGTATGGTTTCTATTTTTGTGTCGTCAGCTCCAAACTCGGCAACAACATCGCGACGAGTAACATCGGTTATCGCGATAATTTTGTCCGCACTGTTCACTGCACGTCGATGCGCACGGTCGAGCCTGCGCACCTGCTCGCTTGTGTAGTACTCAGGATGATGCTTGAAGCCAAGATCATGAATCGTAGTCACAACCTTCCCTGGCAACACCAGCGGAAGCTCGTCACCCGGAACAAAAATTACATCTGGTCGATCATTAAACAACTCCCACGACCATCTGATTTTAGACCAACCTGGCAGGTCCCACTTGAGCACTTTATTTATCCACCTCCCTTTCAACTCAAAATCCAACGGTCGGTGAGAATACAAAACGACCTCAAGATCTGGCTCGAGCTCGTTCATTTTTTTGAGTAGTCGGTACGCATACCACTCAACTCCAGTCTTTTGTTTCTTGGCCGCCGGAACAGCATCTATGGCGATCATATGCTAACTCGTAAAGATCGATCGTTTGTACGCCTCCAGGTTCTCAAGAGCAATACCCGTACCACGCGCTACACAAAGCTGTGTATCGTCGGCAATATACGTTGGCACTCCAGTTGCCTCGGCGATCAACTTGTCGATATTTCGCAACTGACTAGACCCTCCGGACATTATAATCCCCTTATCCATAACGTCCGCCGACAACTCCGGCGGAGTCTTCTGCAAAACCTCTTTCACCGTATCAACAATACCCTGAAGCTCATTCACAATAGCTTCTGTAACATCGTCACTCGTAATCGTGATTATCTTTGGCAATCCAGTAGCAAGGTCACGTCCTTTCACCTCCATCGTCATCTTATCCTCAAGATACATCGCAGAACCAATCTGAATCTTGATCTGCTCCGCTGTACGCTCACCAATCGCCAAACCATGCACACGACGCACGTGATCCTGGATAGCGGAATCAAGCCGAACTCCACCAATACGCACAGACTCGGACGCAACAATTCCACCAAGCGCAATAACAGCCATCTCCGACGTTCCGCCTCCAATGTCGATAATCATGTGGCCAGACGGTGACCCAATCGGAATGTTTGCACCAATCGCCGCCACAATCGGTTCCTTAATGATGTACGCCGCCTTCGCTCCGGCTGCCAAAGTAGCGTCAATAACCGCACGACGTTCAGTGGATGTAATCCCACCCGGCACCGCAACCATAACCTCCGGACGAATCAAACGCACTCCTCCAGTAGCCTTGTTTATAAAATATCGCAACATCGCCTCGGTCGTTCTATAGTCAGCAATAACACCATCCTTCAAAGGACGGCGGGCAACGATGGTGTCGGGCGTGCGGCCAAGCATGTCTTTAGCCTCTTTTCCAACAGCCAGAACTTTACCGTCTACCGTCGAAACAGCTACGACTGAAGGCTCGTTAATAATGATCCCGCGCTTAGGCACATAGACCAATACTGTAGTGGTTCCAAGGTCGATTCCTATTTTCTTTTGAAACATTGACATGCACGCATCTTACACAAAAAAAGCTCCGCACACAACGAGATAGTCAGCTATAGGGCGGTATTCTTTGATATTCATTGACAAAATGGCATTTTTGTGTTATATTTGGCCGTTCAATCGTGAGAGATAAACCCAAACCTGAAAGGAGAATCGCGAAATGAACAACGTGTACAAGGTCCTCGGTTGGATCTGGACGGCCGTTCTGTGGTCGTACAGGCGCAGCCTCGGGGCCTACGTGGGCTACATGCGATCGTCTCCGGACTTCCGCCGTGGTGCTGCGGCTACGGTCGCAATGCTGGTGTGTGTCGGCGCTCTCAGTGTCGGCGTGCACAAGACGGTGACCAAGGTCAAGAACCTTGTCACCAAGATCGACCTGTCCGAGCCCATCAGCCCGGACGAGCCGGAGTACGTGCAGAAGGTCCGACTCGCGCGAGACAAGATCGCCGGGTTTGACCGGGACATCCTCCCGTACGTTCTGGAGGAGTACAACACGTACGTCAGCAACCCCGAGTGGTTGGACTACGCGCAGCGCTGCTTGCAGCATGCGAAGGAGTTCAAGCGAGCCGAGAAGCTCACCTTGTATCCCTGGATCATGACGGCAGGGATGGCGCTGCATGAGTCCAAGTGCAACTGGCGAGCAAAGTCCTACGACAACGGTCGTGGACTGATGCAGATCACGAACTTCGATCCGAAGCACGCCAAGGTTGCCCGTGGGCTCCTGAGTGTGAAGAAGGTCGACTTCGTTGGTGAGCCCTACCACAACATCGTGCTCGGCATCGTCATTCACGACGACTACGAGCGACGATTGGGCTCGCGTGAACACGGAACGCTGGCTTTCAACCGTGGAGTTGGAGGCACTAGGGCCGACATGAGGAAATGCGGTCGGAAGAGCGGGGATCCCCTTTTCTCCGTAACCGCGATCAGGCCCTGCCTGCAATTCAAGCAGAACGGCGCGAAGCCCCGGACGTACGTTCCGCGGGTCCTGGCGACGATCGTGATCATGAATCGGTTGGTCAATGACCAGCCGCTCGTGAAACTCGATCGAATCCGTGAATCGGACATCCCCGGCTGGGATCCCTCCGACGACGGAGACACAAGCTGGTTCGCCAGCCTGTGGTAGCCACTACGAAAACAATCCCCGTCAGCGATTCTGCTGGCGGGGGTTTTCATTTTAAAATGTCATCACAAATGTCTTGAACGGAGATGCTTTTGTTGTATACGTGTAGCTGTCGTCGAACCAGTACTCGGAAATCTCTTCAGGTATCGCCGACTTAATAGGCTTGTCAAAATCTAGGTCAAGGTTTAAAGCAACGTTGCGAACGCCGGGCTGTCGCTGCACGTCCAGAATGTACGTCCCATCATCCACCATCTGTCTTATGCGTTCAGGAAGCCGGTATACAAACTCTAGTCTTCCAGTAGAGCCGGGCTCAATCGACGTAAACGCTCCAAACACCGTCGCGCCGAACTCTTCCGAAACATCCACCTTTCCAACAACACCTGTTGGATTTTTTGTTATGTCATCCATCAAAGACCCATTCACTCCCACAAGCTCCGACCCCAACGGCACATACACGCGCGTGTAGGTCCTGTACCGCGTTGTACGGTAATCAAACCCACCAACATGGTCATAGTTCACCTGTGCAGACGCAATCAAGTCTCCGTTCACTTCTCGATGTATAGAATATGTATACGCCCGGTTCATAGAAGCGTCCGTTTTAAGTGCCGCTAAGTTCGCGTCAACAAACATCAAATGATCGTGTTGTGCATTTATACGTAAGTCCCCAGACCACGTCTGCCGCTCGAACACCTGTTGAACGGTTCTGTCAGCAGAGTATGCAAGGATATCGTTATCGTCGAGTAGATCAAGTGTGGTCTGCACCAGCTCCGCCAAAGTTTCTCCGTCGGCCTGCTTGAAGCGTTCAAAAAGTACATCTACCAATTTGCCAATAATATCCTTACGCTGAGTGACCGGAATACCACGAACTATGAATGCTTGTTCAACCTCGAATTCAAGAACGCTGAAAAAATTCTCTGGCGTAAACTCAACTTCATCAATCTGAACATTACCAAACAGCTCCAACAAAGCAACCGCAACTTGAGGAGTGATTAATACAGCACCATCGAACTCAATCTTTGGCGCAGTTACAGGATACTCAGCGCTACCAGCTACAGAAGTTTCTGCACTATAGAATTCCAAAGCGCGTCTGATAGAAGTCGGCACATCCGGCGACCAGTTAGCGTCACGCAAGTACCAGTTGTCTACTCCCAAGTATCGCTGCAGAGGGAGTGGTGGAGTGTTTGAGATCTCGCCGACAGAAGGAGCATCCACTGCATAGATATCGTCCGTCTGAATGTCCGCTATTTCGCCATCTTGAAGCTTGAGCACACCATAAGTTCCCCAGAACCCTCCGGTTGGTCGTAGCTCACCTGTATTTTGTAAAAACATTAGGTAGTTCTTCTCTCCCTCGAATCCTGACACCGTAGGTAGAATCGAAAGTATTGGCACCATGAGCTCTAACGAATTGTCCACTACACGAATCTGATCAAGTAACTCATTGCGCGCAAACCTAAGTCCAAAGAATAGATCATCGGCATCAACGCGCTCCAAGTCTCGGCGCTGCTGACGAAGACGAGCCCTGGCTTCCTCAAGATCGGGAACGGCTCGATACAAAGCGAACACCAACTCCATCCGCTCGTCCGGTGTAAGCTCCGCATAATTTACAAGGTCTGAAAGACCTCCAGTGAACCCAGCTATCTGTAGATCAACCTCAATAGATACTCCAATGTCTGCTAACATTTTTATGACCTCCAACGACTCCTGTCCATCTCTAGCAAGTAGCAAAAGCGCGTCGATCTGCGGCCCTATCCATGGCAGAATCTTGAAGGGCTTCAAATACTGCAAACGTGTGTTGATTTCCTCCAGGTCATCCGTCGCCTTTGCTAAATGACTAGATGCAGACACAAAGTCTCGACTAATCACCGCAACCTGAGCAGCAGAAATCTCTGCACGCACAGTATTGCCTCTTTGCAAACCATCAATCACAGCCAGTGTTCCCAGGCCTACCGCGACTAACATAATTGTCAAAACCAAAACAAACGCTACAGCAAAGCGCTTCCGTTTTTTCCTCTTATGAAAATACGCATCAGTGTGCATAAAACTTGCCTCCATTGTATCACGAACCGTCGCTCTTCCCGGTGGACACTTTACTTAAAATTGTCTTTCTTTTCTTTAACATCTTTGGAAGATTCGAAATTCCTGACAAAACAGCTGGCGACGAGGCTGCGCCCATAACTAAAAGTTTCGGAAAATATGACACCGCCTGTTTTACTGTGAGATTTTTCAAGAGAATGAAGAAACGATTCCTCTTCAACTCTGCACTTTGCTTCTGATCACTCACTCCACTTTGAAACACTCCACGATATCGGTAAGCCTTTGCTGTTGGCACGTATTCAATTCCCCATCCATCGTGCTGTAACCTCCAGGCAAGATCCATGCACTCGCCACCAGAACCAAAACTTTGATCCATGTACTCCTCCTCGCTGTGCCGAGTTCGGGCAAGAGCAGAGGCGCGTACCATCATCATAGATCCAGGCACCGCAAATACGGATGTCTTATCGTCATACTGCTCAGCATCAACCTCACCTGCTCCTCGCGGAACAAGGTCCAGGTATGGCGACAATACAGATCCCACCGAGTCAATATGGTCGGACTGTACACGCTCATGAAGTGCTTCGTCTTGAATATTTTCATCAAACATCCTCAATATCTTCCCGCCCACTGCCCCCAATGTCTTATCCTCTTGAAGCCTGCAAATAAGCGCCGACACAGCGTTGGGCTCAAGCGTAATATCGGTGTCCAACATTAATACGTATTGATCATCCAAATCAGCGCCCTTCCACGACTGCATAGCCATACGAATCAGTTGATTCTGAGCATTAGCAGTCCCAAGGTCGCGCGCGTTTCGAATTGCGCGTGCTCCGGGCACCTCATCCCTTAAAAAAGAAACAACTGCATCGGAAGACGCATTGTCCGCTACACGAAGTACTAAGTCTGCGTACGTCTGTTGTGATATAGCGCGAATAACTCCAGGCAAAGATTGCATGGCATTGCGGGCGATAATGTGAACGCTAACATTTGCCATACTAACGACCCTTCTTTGTGACATTAAACCCTAGGTACTTACCAAGTGCCATACGAGTCTGCGCATCAATAGCTGGAAACGCTCCAAAGACAATGAATGTTATAGGTAGTAATGCCCATTGTAAAAACAGTATTAACCACGTGTAACGTTTGACGTGCTTTGGTCGCGGCGGCAGGAGCGAGAACGACAGCAAGCCAGAGAATAATATACCAAGCGCAGCAACCCGCATGATCCACTCAAGTGTAAATGGAGCGTTATGAACAATGGCATCAGTACTACTTTTTGCGATCTGAATCGGCAACCACCCAAGAATAAATATCAATATCGGAGCAGTTGCCCATGTAAACATTCCCTCTACATGGTTCCACAACAGTTTTACGCGAGTTCCAAGCCCGATCGTCTTGTCTTTCCAAAACTCCTCAACCAGATATGGAAAATGCTCAACTCCCCACGCCCAACGACGCTGCTGCTTATAAAGCGCCTTCATAGACTCCCAGTAGTTCTTGCCTGTCACCGCGTCCATGCTAACCGGAAGATACAACGGAACCACACGATAATCTCCCTTGTAATGCTTTGCGGCTTGAAGATAAATCCTGGAATCCTCCGACACAATATCCTTTTGCCAAAATCCAACATCAACAAGCATTTTGAACGGCATTGAGTGAGATGAGAACGTCCACAATCTCTCTGGTCGCGCCAACTCTCCAAATAGCCAGAACGTTGTTCCAAATGCGGATATACGTACAGGCGCTGGTGACTCCCAAATATTATTGTTGAACACAATAACAGGCTGATAGCTCGCACGCGTTGGGTCTTCTACCGTTGCATACAAGTATGTCAGATGGGCAAAATACTGATGATGAACAACAGTATCTACATCAAACGACGACGCAATCACATCTTCATACGCGATCCCAAGCTTATCAATAAACTTCTTGACCTCTTTTCCGGTGTAGTTCAAGTTCGATCCTTTGCCCGGCATCTCTTCTAGTAAATCTTTCGGGTGCTCTGTCACGAGAAGATGCGCGAACGTGTTTCCATATTTCTTCTTTATCAACGCTGCATTCTTTTGAAACTGTTCACTATCACGTTCTTCACCTGCCAACACTACGATCATTCTCTTAGGTGGGTACGTCGTACTTTTCAGCTGTTTCATCGTGGCGTCGATAATCTCGACAGGCTCTTTATACGTTGGCAAAAATATAACGTGCCAATACTTCTCCCAGTCTGGCACCTCTTTTTTTAACAATAGTATCCAATCTGTCTTCTCGGCCATTCTATGCTCTTTCCACGATTCAATTACAAAAACCACAAAGTAAAGAACGCGATACATCCAGTAAAGGTCAAACACAATAATAAATCCGATCGCAACGATCGGGGCTATAAACGAGAGGATAATAGCCGTTACAACGGTTCCCCAGACTAACAAGGCTGGTATCATCTCCAAAAATCTGTGTTTTCCGTATGGGTTCATGTATTGATTATACCTTCAAGATAACAAAAACGCCTGGAAATTTCCAGGCGTCCTATTTTTCTAACTATCGCTTTGTAATATCGTCCTGCAAATGTGCCAAGAATTTCTTTGCGTGATCCTGTCCTCCAAGACCAAATGCAAGCCCACCTGCGAGCGCCAACATAGCTACAAGTCCTGTCGTCAAAATCTGTAGTAATGCTGATGCGATTCCAAGCTGTTGCATCGCTGCGATGAACGCGAACACGAAGATGCTCCACTTTGAAATCCCTGCGAGCAAGTTTGCTCCACCAAGTTTTGCTGATCGCACTGCAGTTGTAACAACATCGTATACGAATGACCCGAGTACTATTCCAACGAGTAGGATAACGACTGAGATCAATACGTTTGGAATGTATGCGATTACTTCTCCAAGGAAAAGTGTAACCTGCCCCCATCCGAGCACGTCTGCTGCTGCGATGATGAATAGAATGATTACGAACCACTTCACAATCCAGCTTAGCAACTTACCAACGTGTAGGTTTATCCCTGCCTTCTTGAACATACTCGCGACCTGTAGTCGACCGAGTAGATCATCAATTTTTACTGCAGCGATGATCTTCTTTACAACCAATTGAAGTGCCCATGCGATGATTGCACCAATGATGATTATAAAGATTGCGCCGAGAAGCTGTGGAAGAAAGCCCATAATTTGAGCGATTAAATCCTGAAATGTGCTTTGGAGTACGTTGATAGCGTCTGTTTCCATATAATAATATTAGTATTCAATACTTACATCTTATCTTAATTTGATCCTTTTGACAGTGTAGCTGTGGATAATTACTTTCTTTTCGAAATATTGGGCTCTGAAGAGTAGCTTGGTGACAGAGGTATAACGCCTTCTAAAATGTCACCGCTGTCTATATCTAACACCTCGACTTTTAAACTATGAAGAGAAGACAAAGCGTTAACGAGTGCCATTAACCCACGAACAGACGTATACGATTCACCCGTTACCAAAGTGAGCCAACCGTCTATTTTTGCCCACCCGCCGGCATCTCTGACACTTTTCTCAATATGGAGAAGGTAATGCTCTGACGCAATATCAAAGAAAGGCACTTTTGAAAAAGATGTTTGCCTGTCTCCTACAACGCCAATCCGGACACCGGAATCCTCAATTCCTGTAACCAAGATCATATTACAGTGTATTGTGAATCACCACGTTATCATTATCCATGATGGATGCTAGGAACCTATCGGATATGTCTCTTCGGTAAAGATACTCGTCAGTTGGCATCACGGTGTAGTTGATTTCACGACCAAGCGCCGTTTCGAACTCTGTAATACGCTCCTGCAACGCCTTGGGCTCTGGAGAGCCCACAATCAACATATCTGTCTCTGACTTAGAAGTTCCAACAAATGTACCAGACAAAATCAGAGCTTGCACCGGCTGACCCTCTATAACCGACTTCACAAGATCTTGCTGTATCAAAATGGTGGCTTTTGTGAACAAAAGCCTCAACTCGTCAAAAAGCGTAAAATGTTTGTTCACCTGATAGTACTTTTTGCGGTCACTTTTCTCCCCTTTTTCTGTAGAATCTATTACCTCTACAACACCAAGCTCAACTAGATTATTAAGCTCACGGCGCACAGAGTTCAACTGGGCGTCGATTTTACGAGTAAGTTCTCTAACAAAGAACTTCTCGTCTGGCTGCTTTAAGAAAAGCTGCAGTAATCGGGAGCGAGTCTTTGAACCAAAAAGCTGTTCAATACCGAAACGCTCTTCTTCATTCCCTTTTTTCATATATATGAGGATCAATGTGTTACTCCCCCCTACTGGCTCCTGAATGTGATATTATAATACTTGACGCACCTCATTTCGGCAACATTTACGACATTATGTCTACTCCGCAGATAGTGATAAAGACAGCGAGTCGGGAGATCGTAAGGGGGCGAGCTTCAGGCACATTCTTAACGTTTTCCATTCCGCTTGAACACAAAAACGGACATGTTTTTCTTTTAGCAGATATTGACTCTGCATGTAAAGTTGCACCGAGAGTGATCGCGCTATTACGTGAGACTGTGGAGAGATTAGCAAGGTCACTATCGGACAAATCTCACCTACAACATAGATTCGAACAAACACTTCAATCTGTGAATGCGGATTTGAAAGATCTTGTTGATGTAAAAACATGCCCGCCCGAAAGTTTGAACATGATAATCGGCGTTCTAAAGAACGATACCTTTATATTGTCTGCAGCCGGAAGCCTGCCTGCACTTTTTTTGCGCAGAACAGCTCAACAAAGATTCCGTGTTTTTGACTTGCAACAAAACATCTCAACAGAATCCGGACAAATTAAACTTGAAAAACTTTTTCACGTAGTTCTTGACGGTGACTTACAACCAGACGATGTCATGTTGTTTGCATCACGAGACCTGCATAGATTAATCAGCGTGGAAGATATTCATCAACTCATATCAACACTTCCTCCTGGCTCCGCGCTTGAGACAATCGAACAGTATCTACCAACGAATGCAAAGCTGGCAATGTTGCTATTCCAAATCCGCAAAGAAAAAGAAATGATCACAGGGTTTGGCCCCGAAGTCTCTAGCGACGCCAGCATGAACGCTCTCACCGCAACCGAGCAGACCACAGAGATCATGCTTGATCTAGAAAAGCCACACGTCTATCAGTCATTCTCCAAACTCGTCGGTACAATAAGCTCCGGCAACAAGATCGAGAGAAGTGAAGCTATTCATAGAGTTACAAAGAAAATCACCAAAGCTACAAAGACCGCTGGGATGTTCACTCTGCACGCAGTAAGCAATGTTATTGTGTCTGGCAGTTCTCTTCTGAAGGCACTGTTCACCAAGGGCAACAAGCGTGCGCGTGCAATGGACAGTGCCAAGAGCGCGTGGAGTCGTACATGGAAGTCTGGGCAGCGTTTTCAGCTTACGTCTCTTACCGGAAAGCTATTCCTTGCGGGCGCCGCCGTATTCATTGTCCTGTTCGGTGGTTCTATTGCGTACTTTAATTTTGAGAAAGGAAAGCAGGCAGCGGAAGCCGCCTTTGCAGCACAGCTGGAGTTGATCGACGAAAAGCGAGACCAGGCTGCAGCAAGTATTATTTACCGAGACGACGCAGCAGCACGAATCAAGCTCAACGAAGCGAGCTCTCTATTAGAA
>JABMPK010000027.1 GCA_013203725.1 Candidatus Uhrbacteria bacterium
CTTAAAGGCTCACTATCCACCGGAGTACATGGCGGCCGTTATGAACTCGGACGCCGGGAACATCGACCGCATGACCATTGAGGTGCAAGAGTGTACGCGTATGGGAGTGGAGGTCTTGCCGCCTGACGTTAACGAGTCGTATTCTGGGTTTGGTGTTGTACCGGGCGAAAAGAAGGTGCGTTGGGGATTGGTTGCTATCAAGAATGTTGGTACGGAGATTGCTGCCGAGATTGTACTGGCGCGAAAAGACGGCGGACCTTTTAAAGATGTTAGCGATTTTGTAAAACGAATTAACACGAAGCACTTCAACAAAAAGTCGTTGGAGTCATTAATAATGGCTGGGGCTTTTGACTCCATGGAGGAAAGAGGGAAGATGATGGCGAACGTTGATAAGATTTTGAGGTTCAACAAGCAGGTTACGTCGGATGCGATTAGTAACCAGGGGAGTTTGTTCGCCGCGACGCCTACGATGGGCGTGAACGACCTCACACTCTCAGACTCGCCGGAAGCCAGGCGATCGGACAGGTTGTCGTGGGAGAGAGAGTTGTTGGGAATTTATGTGAGCGAGCACCCGTATGCTGCGTTCATCGAAGTGCTCAAGGATCACGTGATGCCGTTGACTAAGGTGCAAACCAGCGACGACAAGACTCCGGCGCGTGTTGCTGGGGTGATCACGTCTATTCGCGCGATTGTAACCAAGAAGGGCGACCCGATGGCGTTTGTGAAGATTGAGGATCATGAAACAAGTGTCGAGCTCGTTTTCTTTCCTAGAACTTACGCACAATATAAAGCTGAGCTTATTGATGGAAGACTTCTTTGTTTAACAGGGAAGGTGTCGGTTAGAGAGGGTCAGCCAAAGTCTATACTCGTTGACAGCATCGCAGTGTTCAACGAGGACACGGTGGAGCAAATAGCATTGATGTTAAAAGATGGGATGTGGGTTGCGGAGGAAGTTCATCAAGATGCGGAGAAAATGAAGCGAGAAAACAAGCCTCGCGGTAAACATGTTGTGATTGATCTACGCGGCGCGCCGTCCAGTGAGCAGATTTCTGGATTGAGAGAGATATTCCGGAATCGACCGGGGGATCATTGTGTGCAATTTGTTGTAGATTCCGGAGGTCGTAAGAAGCATATTAAAACACAGTTCTCTATTTCTCCAACAAACGCAGTGGTCGATGCTATTCGAGACATTGTCGGCGGATCTTTTGTGGAAGTGGTGGAAAACACTGAGATTGTGTAGAATGAAGACGTATGGTAGTAAAAAAGCAAAAAAGAGCCGCGAAAAAGAAGAGGGTGCCAATATTGCCTTCTGTTCGACTTTATAGAAGAATAGCGTCGGCATTTTTGATATTGACGATGGTGATGTTGGGCGTTGTTTTGTATTTAGCGACGGTTCAAGCGGTGATCACGGTGGAAACTCAGGAGGAGGGGCTGGAAAGAGAGTTTATTGCGCGTGTGATGGGGGAGCCGCAAGGAAGCGAGGATATACCGGCTCGAATCTTCTCAGAGCTGATAGAGCGATCAAAAACTTTTGAAGTTAACGGAGACGGCGCTAAGGTTCCGGCAAAGGCCCGTGGAGTTGTAACAATCATCAATGAGTCGAATGTTTCACAGCCGTTGATTGCAACAACGCGTGTGCTTAGTGAGTCTGGAGTTTTGTTCCGTTTGGTTGAGGGTGTGACAGTTCCGGCGAACGGTGAGGTGGAAGCAGAAGTTGAGGCAGATGAGGAAGGAGAGCAGGGCGAGATCGTTGCATCTAGATTTACTATTCCTGGATTGAACGAGTCAAAGCAGAAGGTGATATACGCAACATCGTCATTACCAATGGTTGGTGGGTCGATCACAAGAAAAATTTTAACCGTGGAAGATCTTGATCTTGCGCATGAGGATCTTTTGAAGGAGATCGAAGCAGAGATGGACGTAAAATGGCGGTCAGAAATTTCTGGGCAGCTTGCAGGGGCTACAATTATGAAGGAAACTGTTGAGAAGCGCTCAGACACAGAGCCTGGCGCCGAAGTTGGCGTGTTTTCTATCACCACGATAGCTCGCATTACTGGGATCTACTATGATGGCGCGCGTTTAAGACAGATTGCTGAGTTGAAACTGCGGGAGCACGTGCCAAGCGGGCAGGTGCTAAGCTCCGTTGATTTTGACAATATGATCGTTTCGTATAATCGACATGACGCAGAAAATGCTACTGCACACTTTGATGTAACGGTTGCAGGGGTTGCAATGCTGAAGACAACGTCGGAGATACTGGACAAGTCGAATTTGATCGGGCTTACAGCGCCGGAAGCTGAAGCGTTCCTTGAGGCTAGCGACTCAATAAAGAACGTAGACATTTGGTTGAAACCGTTCTGGGTTAAGCGAATTCCAAAATTGCAGGATCATATTACAATAAACATCTTGCAGGCGGATTAGGGCTGTGCTATCCTTTCTGTACGACGATTGAGGACGGACATGCTTTGCTGCACGGCGTTATAGGGAATGAAGGCCAGAGGCGACTCTGATTGAAAGCTTTCATACGCACGACAGAAGAGTACTACCGACCGAGTCAACAAAAAGAAAGAGACCATGTTTATCATAGCGAAGTGGCAAGCCACGTCGCTCGTGAGCGACCGTGGTAATTCGGGTGGAACCGCCGGCGTTTACGTTGGTCCCGAAACTACACTTTTGTGTAGTTTTTTTATTCATAGTTCAATTATATGGAAGAGAAAGATGATTTGTTTCGCCTTCGTCATACTGCGTCGCACCTTTTAGCGGCTGCCGTGATAGAACTTTATCCGGATGCAAAGCGGACAATCGGTCCAGTTATAGACAACGGTTTCTACTACGACTTTGA
>JABMPK010000028.1 GCA_013203725.1 Candidatus Uhrbacteria bacterium
ATAAGTAATAATCTTTACGATCAGCCTGCGCGATTTCAACACGTTCCATGGCTGAAATCTGAATCTTTGTGATCAACATTCCACCCAACAATCGCATGTTCTCTTCTCCAATACGACCCTTTGAAAGGTTCACCAAAAAGATCTTCCTCGAGTCCATCATCTCTCGTATGTTCATTGTCGACTTTGGCTGAGCGACAATGTTTCGGATAATATCCGAGCTCAAAAACTGACCGATCTTGTTCTGTACGGCAGCCACTGCTTCCGTTGCATACTTTTCTGAGTATGCAGAGTACTCAAGAACCCAAAATGATTTGACCTGAGGATCTTTAATGTTCTTAATGACTTCGAGTCTGTAAGGCTCGTCCGAATACATGCGGTTGATTCCCATCAACGTTGAACCTGGAGTATCCAGCAACGCCAAAATCGTGTTGCTCAAAATGTACTCCATTCTAGACGACCACATGTCTACCCAGATTTTCTTAAACACAGACATCAGACCAGAAGAGATTAGATGTTTGTGTTTTGTATTTACAGAATCGAACACGTTGAATCCGATCGGCATCTCAAGATCAGCCGGGTTAAAATACACAACGTCATTTACGCGCCACGACGGAATGTAATCCAACATGTTTTCAACAGTGTCTCCATGCGGATCGATGTAGCAAAGTCCGTGGCCATTGTAAACATCTTGCAACACCATGTTTTCCAAAAGTGTAGTTTTTCCCATACCGGTCTTCCCGATAACATAAACATGTCGCCGACGGTCATCTGTCTTGATACCAAACTTAAGACCACCTTGGCGAAAGTTCGTTTTTCCAAAGTAGGTGATTTCGTTTTCGTGGTCGTGAATTTTTGGCATATCTAGACTGGAAGATTTGGAGGAACAAATGGTCTATCATCTTCTTCCGATGCTTCTGTCTTAGCTTTCACTGACTCAGCTACTTGTTCTGGTGCTACCTCTTCGCCCACCTCTATCATAGGACCTTCTGGCAAAATATCCATGAGCTCGTCTGGCGCCGGCGAGCTAGTGTCACCTTCACCGTACTTTGGCAGAGACTCTAGATCGGGTACAAACTCTCTTTCAATCGGTCGACCCTGTGCATCCACCTCAATCAGTGGCGAGCTTGGTAAGTCGTCTGACTCTCCAAAACCAGCGGTAGGCAAATATGTAGGAGCCTCTCCGCGCTTCGCTTCTGATTTCTTGATCAACGGAGCCTTCGTGTCTATTGTTGGGAAGTGCCACAGTGTCGCCAATTCTTCCAAATTCAAATACATCGGAGGTGACCCGACGCCAAAGCTTCTACCCTTCAGTGCAGACATAAGTTCTCGCTGTTTTCGCCTATACTCCCATACTAACCAGAAGTAGTCGTCACGAGGCATCGTATCCGCATCGTACTTAAAGCTGTTTCCATTCTGATTTGAATACAAGGAAATGTAACCTTTCCAAAGCGAGTTGCGACCACCTTTATTATAAACATCATGACGAGCAACATACCCCCAACGAATCTTAACTGGATACCCTGGCTTAGCTAGCTTCTTAGCGACAGCGTCAAGCTGACCCTTCTCTTGGTTGGTCATGTTGAAAATCTTGAACTGGTCGTTCTTTGCAGGCGCAGCCTCGCCGTCTCCTGCCAAAAAACCAGCCACCTGATTGGCGACCTCACTTGGGAACCATGCTACTGGCCCCACTAATTTAGCCAACTTACTTGGTTTACTTGGCGGATCCTTTCCAAACGTCTTCATAATAAACGCCTCTCCCTTGTCTATCGCGCCAAGATCACCATCGGGGTACAACATCATGTGTATCCATAGTTGTTCGCCATGGCCCAAGCGACTCATGAGCTCGAACAACTGAATCAATGGATCCTTCAGTTTCTGATCCTTGCTCGCCATATGCTCGAAGTCCTCGTATGTCTTGATCGGCAAGAAGTTTCCCTCGGCTAACTTAATCTCACCGCCAAATAGTTCGTGAGTGTCGTTTGGAAAATCGTCGGGAAGATTTTTTGTGTAGTCATCCACCTCGGCGATCTCGGCATCTGGATACTGCGAATATATTGCAGACTCCAGAAGGTCGCGGTAGAAAGGATCGACATGAAGGAAGAACTGAATATATCCGTCTATACTCACGATCTCGAAACTCGTACTCTTTAAAAACTTTCCGTAGATCCACTTTTCTTTCATCGTGATAACGGACTTGGTACCCTTGATGATAGCGAATATATTCTCTACTGCCTTTGGAGACTGTTCACTCATCACCGGGACATCAATAGCTAGCGTTATCTTTTTTATTTTTGATGAAAACTTACCTTGCCGTGTCCCCAAGAACACCATTGATGCTCCCCATATCAAAACCCATGCCAGAGGAATCCAACCAACCGTAATCAACATACGGAAAAAGATCTCGTCTGCAGGCAGCGCGAGAAATCGCTGAATTGTACTGAAGTCAACGACTATTTGGAACATATTTCCCTTACATTGTAGCATGATAACAACACGCTTGCCTGTTGATATCAAAAAGACGCCCGGTAAGGGCGTCTTTATTTTCTATACTATTTATTCTCCCAATTTCTCCATTCCACCAACAAAGGCGATGCGAGGAAAACAGACGAGTACGCTCCGACCCCGATACCGTTGATCAGAACAAGTACAAAATCCTTAACTGTTTCTCCGCCAAAGAAGTAGATCGCCACAAGAGCAAGCAATGTCGTTACTGTAGTATTGATAGATCGTGCCAATGTCTGATTCACAGAGTCTTCGACGGTTTGCTCGAAATGGCCATCTCCGTCTTCTATCAAGTTCTCGCGAACTCTGTCGAACACAACGATCGTGTCGTTAACTGAGTAACCGAGCACCGTCAGAAGAGCAGCTACAAACGCGGTACCTACGGTAGCTCCAGTGAAGTGACCCAATAACGCGAACACTCCTAGAGGAATCATGATGTCGTGCAGTGCTGCAACGATAGTCAACACTCCGTACTTCCAACTCTTGATGTAACGCGAAACTTTTCTGAAAGCAAACGCTACGTACAAGATAATTGCTAAGAAGATGAGACCAAGTGCTACAAATGACTTCTTCTGAAGCTCGGCACCGATAACTGGTCCGATAGAGTCAAACCGTAGCTCATCAAGCTCACCAAACGTCTCCAAAACTGCCACTAACTCCTGATGCCGATCCTCTGTCAGCGTAGCCTGACGTACAATCAAGCCTTTATCATCAGACGGCTGAACAGCTCCCTCTACAAAACCTGCATCCTCTACGCTCGCGCGAATCTCTGTTATATCTGCGCGCTCATCCGTGTACTCAACTTCGAGCAATGATCCTCCCGTAAAATCTATGTTTAACTTGAGTCCAAGAGTCGCTAGCAAAATAATGCTTATGATCACCATCGCGCCACTTATCCCGAACCAAAGTTTTCGTTTTCCTACAATCTTCATATTATCGAATTTCTTTAACACCAAAGAATGAGGGACGACTCAACTTCTTGAATCGTGACACAAGTAACAGTAGCACTCGTGTTATTGTGATGGCGCTAAACATTGAAACCAGCACACCAATAGCCAACGTCAACGCGAATCCTTGAATGAAGCTTGTTGAAAACCAGAACAGGATTGCACAAGCGATCAACGTTGTAACGTTTCCGTCACGAATCGAAGTCCAAGCGCGTCGGAATCCTTGGTCTATTGCTCGCTCTAGGTTTCGTCCAAGGTCAAGCTCTTCTTTTAGTCGTTCAAATATAAGTACGTTTGCGTCCACTGCCATTCCAATAGACAAGATAAATCCGGCCAGTCCAGGCAATGTAAGCGTGACTGGCAACATCTTGAAGATCATTAGAACGATCAACGCGTATGCAGACAACGCAATAACGGAAAGCACACCCGGCAATCGGTAGTACAGCATCATGAACAATGCAACGAGTACCAAGCCAATAAGTCCAGCATTCAAGCTGCGATCAAGTGATATTGCTCCGAGCGTTGGCCCAACAGTCTGCTGTGATACAAGGTCGATAGGTACAGGCAATGCACCTGCATTCAAGCGC
>JABMPK010000003.1 GCA_013203725.1 Candidatus Uhrbacteria bacterium
AGCCAGTAGCGCAATGCTACTGATGAGGGTCTTGCAAACCCGTTTCTAAGCCCGAGCTCATCTGAGCTCGGGACTCCAACTAGACATTGATTCTACAACCATCAATCTCTCGAGGAGATAAACATGCCCGAGCCAAAGTTCGTACACGTCCCGCCGACTCTCTACATCTGTTTCGGATACAGACTGCATGTCGGTATCTGTCACATCGTACTGCGTGGACATTGCGCCCAGGTCTTCGACGAAATGGCGAAGGAGGTCGCGGAACTCGAAGTACTGGACGGCCTGCTCTATGACGACCCTGCGTTCGAGTCGCCGCTGCAGCTTGATGCAGCCGTCCGCGAAACGTTCGTGTCATACGACAGAATGGCGGTTCAGAAGCAGTGGGCCAAGTACCACAGTGACGCGGAGCACGCCGCTGGTCGGAAGTGCCGGCAGCGCAAATGTCACCAGTGCCAGTAGCGCAACGCTACTGATGAGGGTCTTGCAAACCCGTTTCTAAGCCCGAGCTCATCTGAGCTCGGGACTCCAACTAGACATTGATTCTACAACCATCAATCTCTCGAGGAGTCAGACATGCCGAGCAACGACGAGCTTTTTCTGGGGCGTATGGTCTTCGTGGCGTTTCCTGACATGTTGCACCTTGGCGTGTGTAGCATGGAAGTGAAGGGCATTTTCGGGGAAGTCCTGAACGAGGATGGTGATCGACTCTTCGACCTGGCCATCGACGAAGGCATCGTCCATGACGATGCTGGAGAGGTCTTCGAATTCGAGTTCGAAGTGGTCATGGGAGGAATGTTCGCATCCTTCGACCGCGCAAAGGTCCAGGAGTTCTTCCTGCGACAGTCCAGGATCGCAACGATCTTGATGAGGGCTGAATAAGCCCGTTTCTACTGCACGAGCCTTGAGCTCGTGTTTCCTTTTGCTCGAATCCTATTCGTCTAGTAAGATGTCCCTATATTAATTGATAGATTATGTGTGGGATTGTTGGCTATTTTGGAAAAAAGGAGGCTCAACCTGTATTAATGGAAGGGCTCAGGCGGCTTGAATATCGTGGATACGATTCGGCTGGGATCGCGACTATGGAGGGCGATGTTATTCGAATTACTCGGTCTGTTGGAAAGGTGAGCGAGCTTGCAGCGTTGATTAAAGAGGGAGACCAGTCGAACGTTGGGATCGCCCACACACGTTGGGCGACTCACGGGAAGCCTACAGAAAGTAACGCTCATCCACACAGGAGTAACGACGGAAAAGTTGCGGTTGTCCACAACGGGATAATTGAAAACTACAAGGAGCTCAAGGAAATGTTACAGCGGTCAGGTGCCACGTTCGTTTCCGAAACTGATACGGAGGTTATTGCGCATCTGATTCGTCATGAACTTAGTTCGGGTATAAATTTGGTTGATGCGACTCGTACAGCTCTAGTTCAACTCAAGGGAACGTATGGCATTATCGTAATGTCGTCGGAATATCCAGACTACATAGTAGCTGCTCGTATGGGATCGCCGTTGATTTTGGGAGTTGGCGACAATGAACACTACATAGCATCGGATGCATCTGCAATTTTGCGCTACACACGCCAGATGGTCTACTTGGACGATGGAGAGATTGCAGTTGTTGGCCGTGGTGGTTTTGATATTCGCACATTGGGTAACAAGATGGTCGAGAAAGAAATCGAACTGATAGATGCGGCCGAGGCTGAGATTCAGAAGATGGGGTATCCGCATTTCATGATGAAGGAGATGATGGAGCAGCCCGATGTTTTGCTAAACTCTACTCGCGGACGGCTTGATGTTGAAAACGGTATGGCGATTCTGGGTGGACTGCGTGATGTGGCCGACCGTCTTCGCGACATTGAACGGGTTATTATTGTTGGATGTGGTTCTGCATACTACGCGGGACTCGTTGGCGAGTACATGTTGGAGGAGTATGCGGGAATTCCAGTTGAGGTGGAGCTTGGGTCCGAGTTTAGATATCGCAAACCTATTATTTCAAAAAATACGGTCGTAATTGCAATCTCGCAAAGCGGAGAGACTGCCGACACGCTTGCTGCTGTTCGTGAAGCTAAAGAAAAGGGCGCGCTGACACTTGGAATAGTGAACGCGGTAGGGTCGACCATAGCGCGCGAGACAGATGCAGGAGTCTATAACCATGCGGGACCAGAGATCGGTGTCGCTTCAACAAAAGCATTCGTGTCGCAGATGACGGTGCTCGCATTGTTCACGCTATTTCTTGGTCGTCAGCGTTCAATGTCGCTCGTGACAGGGCAGAGGATCGCGAAAGAAATTTTGGAGCTTCCAGATAAGGTAAAAGAAATTTTGATACAACAAGACAAGATAGGAGATATTGGTTTGCGTTACAAAGATGTTGCGCATGCGTACTTTCTCGGACGGAAATACTGTAACCCGATCGCAATGGAGGGGGCGTTGAAGTTGAAAGAGATATCGTACATTCATGCAGAGGGATATGCGGCAGGGGAGATGAAGCACGGACCGATCGCGCTTATTGAAGACGGCTTTCCCGTGATCGTTTTAGCTCCAAAAGATTCTGTATACGATAAGTCGATGAGTAACTTGGAGGAAATTCGTGCGCGTGGTGGACGAGTGATTATGGTTACTACTGAGGGGTGTGAGATTGATAGAAATTTGGTCGATGACGTAATCTTTATTCCAAAGACTTTGGAGATGTTGACACCAATCTTGGCGGTGATTCCTCTGCAGCTTCTTGCGTACTTTGTGACAATAGAGAAAGGGTTAGATCCGGACATGCCGCGTAATCTTGCAAAATCTGTTACAGTTGAGTAATGAAAGTTGTAACCAACAAGGAGGATTGGAATGATTTTGTATCCGACCACGGTCCGCGGTCGGGGGCTTTTTTGCAATCCTGGGAGTGGGGAGAGTTGCAAGAGGAACTTGGGCATGAAGTTTCTAGGTATGCTACAAGCGACGCGCGAGCTCAGCTTGTGGAACATAAGCTTCCCGCGGGACAGACGTACCATTACATTCCACGCGGACCAGTCAGCAAGTCGGCTGCGAGCTCGTCGGACCTGCTGAAGCTGCTAGCGGACGATCTTGCTGAAGATATATTTCTTCGTGTTGATCCCGTTCATACGTTTTCGACAACGGACTTGAACCTTTCTGTTAAAAATACAAAAGATGTTCAACCTTCAGCTACGTTGATTACGAGCTTGATACAAAACGAGAGCGACTTGCTAGAAGAGATGCATGGCAAGACGCGCTACAACATCCGGCTCGCGGAGAAACGTGGGGTGCAAATCAAGATAGGAGTCGAGGATGCGCTCGGTGCATTCGTTGACCTTGTTACTGAGACGTCTACTCGACATGGAATTAGAGCTCACGATCGCAAGCACTACGAGATGATTTTGAAGCACTTGGATGGTAGCGATAATGCACCTCGCGCCTTTTTAACGATAGCGACTCATGATGGCGACATCTTGGCGACGGCAATGTGCCTGGACTGGAACGGGACTCGTACTTACCTGCATGGCGCGAGCTCGGATATCAAAAAAAATCTGATGGCGCCACACTTGCTTCACTGGAAGCTGGTGGATGACGCTAAAAGTCACGGACTTACCGCCTACGACTGGTGGGGAATTGCACCAGAAGGCCAGCCAGAGCATCCGCTTCAGGGTGTGACCAGATTCAAGAAAGGCTTTGGTGGCGAGATTGTGGCGTCACCAAGTACTATCGACCTTGTTATAAAGCCGCTTTGGTATCGGGCGTACACTTTCATGAAAAAATTCAAATAAAACACCAGGCATAGGCCTGGTGTTTTTCTATTCTACGACTACTCCTTTATTTTCGGCGAATATGTCGTTTGGAAGTTCTGATGTAAGTGCCGACGCAGATGTTGATACCTGCGAACCGGTCACTGTATCAAACGCTGTGGCCGAGCTTGGACCCAGAAGGTCCAGGAAGGTTCCAACGTCTGCGGAACTTGGGTTCACTTTCATGTCGAAGATGGCTACTGGTTGTTCTGAACCAGCGTTTAAATTGCCAACTGACCAACGCACTCTTTTCGCCACACTGTCGTAGTGCAACGTGCCAACGGAGCTTGATACCAGTCCACCCCATGTACTGTCGGAGGGAATTGGTGCAACCATTACCAGGTTTTCTACATCGTTCAATGCATTCGCAACAGACCATGTAACGCGGTAAGTAGTCTCTTGACCGACCTGTGGTGGCATTGATCCTGAACCAACTTTCGAGCCAGTATCGTCGTAGTACATGGCGTCAGAAGTTGCTCTAATGTCGGACGCGATTTGAATCACTATCGTTGTTGATTCAATTTTGCTGTTAATCTCTAGACCACCAATACTTGTAATACGAGCCTCAGCTCGAAGCTCGATTATCGTAGGACCATCGTCGTTAGTCGGAATTGCAAGGTCTATACTTGCATCTTCTCCACCACGCAATGTTTCTAAACGGCTCAAGTCAGTGTCGTCCCAGTTAATCTTGTTGCCATGAACGTCACCCTTTGGAATCCCCTCACGCTCTGCAAGATTTAGTCGACTCATGCCCTCGTCAACAAACAGTTCGATTGTAATTTCTTCTGCTGACTCTTCTCCACGGTTATCTAACGACACATTTACTATGATGTCGTCTCCCGGCAAGATTATTGAGTCACCTGTCCGTCCATTTACGATCAGGGAGAGCGCGAAGTCACTTGCAAGCACTGTGCTTGTGAATGATGAACGTGCTTGCTCAACGAATTTATTGTTCAGATTGATACCGACAACGGAAGAGAGTTCTTGTTCACCCTGCACGTCTGATGCGAACGATCCGCTAACCGTCATCTCAAACTTTTCTTCACTGCTGAGCGCCGGGATGACCCAAATCGGTTGATTCTCTTCCGATGTCTCAACGCTGCTCGTATTAATCACGAATCCCTGTGGGAGTTCGAGCCTTAACTCAAGGCCGTTCACTGTTTCTCCTTCATTATTATGCTCCACAGTTATTCTGTACTCCTGCGACTCGCCTGGGATCGATCGATCCGGACCGTCTATCGCAGTTGCAAAGACACTTTCTTCGATTATGAAGCTGTCTGACTCAATGTCTTCAAACGGCGAGGAAAAGTTTGCAGGTGTGTAGCGAGAGATCGTCTGAATTGTAACTGCGGATCCTGGTTTTTCGTAAAACGTTCCCTCGACTAGAATCTCGCCATGCTCGTTTGGTGCAAGCGAGCCAATCTTCCATTCAAGAGGGTCTTGTTCGATTGGATCTGGGAGCGTTCTGTTTAGAACAAAGTTTTCTGGAAGGTGTAATGTAATTTCTACGTCTGCAAGCGGTACATTGCCCGGGTTATTGTAGGGGATAGTGATCTCTGTCATCTTTCCGCTTACAATACCTTCCTCTGGAGTGTTTATGTCGAAGGTCAGTGCGTCCTGCTGTCCATCGCTGAACGGATTATTTAACAGCACGGTGCCTGCTAGTCCTGCTGCAACTGCTATTAAAACTAATAGTGTTGATAGCAGAATACGTCTTACAACTGGTGTCCGGATTATGTCCAACTTGGACATGTCGATATCCTCATCACGTTCAACATCGAGCTCGTAAATGTATCGCAGACTTTCTTCCGGTGTCTGAGGGTCGTCGTCTTCTCTTAGCTCATCGTCTTCGTGCTCCGAGCCGTGCTGCACCTCAACATCATCTTCCTTTTTGTGATGCTTAGCGCGTGAGTGCTTTTGCTTTTTGTGTGGGTGAGTGATGCGCTTCTTTGGCTTGTGATGTTTCTCGCTTTTTTTCTTCTTCTTGTGATCGTCAGACATACTATGGGCGCTCCAAAATCATTCCAAAGAATCCGTCAGTATTTTTATCCATATGGAACTGTGAGACGGTATCGGCCGTTGACCACAGTGGTCGCAGTGGGCCTGAGTTGAATGTGTAGTGCGTTTCTCTGACCTCCACTCCGGACTGTGCTTGGATTATTATGTTGTGCTTCACAGTTTTTGGAATCCCGATGTATGACCCAAGCTGCGACAACGTTTCGTTCTCTGGCTCGTCCAAGATATCGTTTGGAAGTAGATATCGGAAGGTGAGCGTGCTTGATGTTCCGGGCTTTGTCTGTAGCCAGTGACCAAAGCTTGTTTTTCCAAGACCTTCGGTGATGAGTGTGCCTGTATTCTCGTCTACCACAGTTGTCTCAATCCGAGCCAGATCCTTGTCAACGGACAGACCTTCCAGTGACTCAAACAAACTCTCGTCTGGTGGGTTAGCTCCCGTTACACTGAGCAGCTCACTTCCTCGTGGTACAAATATTCTTGTAAACGACACGTTGTTCGCTCCAGAAAATGTCGCTGATGCCAATCCGTGATGAGCACGTTCGATTGTAACAAGGTTTTCTATTCTTCCATCACCTCTAACGGTGCTTTTGATGTCGATTTTATCGTCAATTACGCCGTCGGTCTTTCCGCCTCCGATATTTGCGTGAGTTACCATCAAGTAGTCACCCGTGTTTCCAAGCATAGCTCCGTCCCAACCAAGTTTTGATAGAGAAGACTGGATGTTTGGATTTGTATGGAATATTTGTATGTCACGATCAGATAATGCCTGGGAAAACAGCTGCGCTATTTGCAAAAACTGTTCACCATCTGCGCTTGTTATCTTTTCAAGTAGTGGAGGTGCAAGATCACCAATAAGACTCTTTGGCTGATTGAGTTCCTTGTCGTAATCAACTTCAACCTGCTTCTGTGTTTGGAATAGGAAGTTTTCTCCATCAATCGTCATGCCATATTCTGGTAGTTCGATAGGGCCTGTAACGTCGATCAACCTTGCGACCAACGTTGCGTTGATAGCAATGACACCGTCAACAGATGGACCGCCGCCTTCTTCGTAAAACTTCATCGCTTTCGATGCGCTTGTTGGGAAGTCTGGGAACCAGTTTGCGTCTTGCAACTCCCAACGACCGCGCAATAGCTGGAGTGGCCCTGGAGCCTGTACCTGCATTTGAAGCTGGCCTTGCTGATCGTAGGTTCCTCCTCCTGGAATGTTCATAGCCTCTAGCTCACCGTCCAAGATGTCTATCTCGGCAAGAGACCCCCAGAATCCTCCGGTTGGTCGTAGCTCTGTGTTGTTTTGGAAAAGTACAAGGTATCGTTGGCGCTGTTGGTGGCCAAGTAGCGCCTGAATTGAGTCGGAAGACTCATGAAATATTTCTAGAGAGGCGGTTACTTTAATAAGTATGTCTTCAATATCGCGTACCGTAGCGCGGTTCGATGCTGGGATTGAAGATACATTAATTTTTGCAAGTGCTTCGTTGGCAAGATGCAGATCTGGGATTGCTTGTTCTGCAAAAACATCGAATAGGGACACTGCAGCTGCAGGTGATGCTGTCGTGCGGTTTGCAACGGTCGCCATTCCGTCTGTCAAAGTGGCTGCCGCGCGCGAAGTCGCTTCACCAGCTTGCAGCAACAGCTTACCGTCCTTAACTTGCTTGCCGGTCGACGGGATGAGCTTCGCGATTCCAAGCAACTGTCGGTTTGCGGTTGATAGCTCTTCTTGTGCAGCTGCAAAAGAGCTTGCTGCTCGGTCGAACGAGTCTGTGGCACCGCCAAAATCCTGGGATGCAGCTGCCGTAGCCGCGCTCTCCAATGAGCCAAGTGCTGCAAGCCCACTCTCCATGATTGATCCTTGCGCCCGACCAACATCGTTGAGAGTTGTAACGGCGTGGATTGGAAGAACCACTGCAAAAGACAAGCCTACAAACACTGTCAGTGTCTTCATCCAGCCGACCTGCATAGTTCGACGCGTTTTCTGTCGTGGAATTTTAACAAGCTTTGTTTTTTGCATTGTTTTGCGAGCCTGCACTTGCCTTACAGGTTCTGCAATCGCTGGCAGGTCAGCTAGCTCTTCAGCAACTGCGATGTCGTCGATCAGATCATCCAATGTAAGCAGCGGCGCATCGAGTTCTTCGTATGCTGCTTCTACTTGTGACTCGTCTACCTCAATTTGGTCAATAAAGTCGTCAACGCTAATCACATCATAAACTGGGTGCAGTGCAGTTGTGCGCTTTGAACGTGTAACTTCTGGGAATCGTATTGAACCGTCGGAAACTTGGCTCCAAACGTCGGAGTCTTCCACCTTAAGGTCGTTGCCATACATCTCTTCAATTGTAGGTGTGTGTTGGAACGCCTCTGTAACCAAGAAGTTTGTTGATGTTACAGGTGACTCTTCTACAATCTCGTCTTCAATTTCAAAACGAATCACGTATGGTGATTCTGGGTGCGCGGTGTGAGTTGTAATTGCTGGGGAGTAGACATTGTTCGACACAGAAACAACAATAGCCTGATCTTCCAGATTAGGCTCATCTTCGAATATCGCATGGCCGATGATATTCAACGGTGCGCGATTATGTGATGTTGGTCGCTGAGGCATGGGTCAAAGCTGAGAGGATTACGCTGAGGTCTTGTAGATGTCTAGCAAGGCGCGGGCGTTGTCACTCCATTTATAACGCTTTAGAATCTCGTGGCTTTCAGTGAGCACTCGTGTGCGTTCACTGTTGTTTTGCAAAAGGGTGCGCATAGCTTCTACCATGCTTTCAATATCAGACGGGTCAAAATACACCGCGGCCGGTCCCAGGATCTCTGGAATCGAACTTGCACGTGATGCAGCAACAGGAGTTCCGTGTTGCAATGCTTCGAGCGGAGGAATGCCGAACCCTTCAAGTTTTGAAGGGATGATGTAGAACTTCGCGGCTTGGTAAAGCTCACTTAGTTGCTCATCGGAGACAAAGCCTAGAAAGAAAATTCGATCTAGCGGAATCTCTATCTCGCGGGCTTCCTGCTTTAGGCGATCGGTGAACTCATTTTGAGGTCCAACGAGCACCAAGCTTACGTCCGGGAATTCGTGAACGAAAAAGCTAAACGCGTGAAGCAAAGTTTCTAAATTTTTGTGTGGGTAGGAGTTTCCAACATTCAACATAAACGGTGTTTGAATGGGGAAATCCCGCGAGCCTACAAAGCTCGATTTTTTGTTTTGTTTTTGCGCAGAAATCGCAGCGCTATCAATGCCATTATACACTACTTTCACCCTATCTTGCGACACACCCAACCTGTGGATGATTTGGTTCTTAACATGCTCCGAAATCGTGACAATTTTACTCGCATTTTTAGTCGCATGTGCCAAAGTTTTCTTGTAACCAAACCGCTTCAAAGCAAAGAAGATTCGATTACGAGTCGACGCACGCGCTGACCACGGTTGGTCGAGCATTATCAGGTCATGAATGGTAACGACGAATGGTGTTTTGAGTCGCAATGGTACGTTAAAGTGAGGGAAGTGTACGATGTCGAGTTTGAACTTGTCGATGATGCGCGGAAGCCTAGTTTGTTCGGCTACAGAGTACCAATGAATGTCTGCTACAACCTTTTCCCATCGCTTATTCGGCTGCGGACATTGCTTGAAGTTTTCTTTTTTTAGAAAGACAACGTATTCGTTATCATCGTCGAGTTTTTGTAAATTCAAAATCAACTGCTCGACATATCGACCAATCCCAGCCCCACCAACCTTAGGCCCGTACATGCGGGCATCTATTCCGATTCTCATTGGGGCATTATACCAGAAATCCACCCGTGCTGTGGGTGGATCTTGTTACTTGGTTTTATTCGCTTGCCAAAGTTTCGTTAACTCTTCATCAATCTTCATTCCTTCGTTTCCACGCATGTATGGCAATATCCTTACAAATTTCTTTGACTCGTCTGGATATACGAAAGTTACCTTTGCCTGCGTTGTGATGTTGCGAATACTGCTGATAGGGATCCGTTGCCCCTCGATCTCAATAAAGTCTGAGGTTAAGACCAGTACCGGATGATCGCTTTGAGAGACCTCTTTCATCTGTCTCGCCATCTTGATGAATCCGTAGCTGGCATAGGCAGCAACAAAAGGCATTGCGATAAGAATGGAATCCTTGAAATTGTGGAAGTCGTATTTGAATCTTAGAAAAAGTACGACTATAGATATTACAGCCATTGCTATCAAGAAAATGATAAACGCGGTGTATTTAACAATATACTTTTTCGCTTCCCTTGGCGTGAGGCTTATCGAGTAGTTCATATCGGTATTTTATCAAATTACTTTTTGTTTTTTAAAGTGATTCCTATTTTTCCAAGTGCTGCCAGCGTCTTCTTCGCCGTATTGCTCCATCTAAAATCTTGCGCTCGACTCAGCCCTCGCGCTCTGAGTCTGAGCTTTAGGCTGTGATCTTGCAACACCGTCTCGATCGCATTCGTGAGCTCGTTCACGTTCATCGCTCTCACATAAACCGCAGCGTCACCGGCGATCTCACTCAAACTAGAGTTCCTTGAAGTAACAACTGGTGTCCCGCATGCCATTGCTTCTACAATTTGCATACCGAATCCTTCGTAGCGGGAGGGGAGGGCCATGCATTGCGCACCGCGGATTAGCCCGGGGCGTTCGCTGTCTTTGATGTAGCCGATTATTTTGATGTCGTTGATGTATGGAGAGGCGGCGATGGCTGAATCTAGATCTTGCCGTAGCCAGCCTGGACCTCCAGCGAGTACCAGCTGAATATCGTGACCGCGCTCTCGTAATTTGGTAAATGCTTCTACGAGGCTCGCGAGGTTCTTGCGTGGCTCGAGAGTTGCAAGAGACAGGATGTATGGTTTCGTGATTGCGTGCGACGTTCGGACTTGGTCGTCTGCAATCTCGTACTCTGGTTTAAACGAGCTGGAGATTCCGTGGTGGATCACGCTTATGTTTTTGCGCGATCTTCGGAAAGAGCTCACGACGTCGTTCGCAGTAGACTGACTGATTGCGATGATATGGTCGGCTGTAAAAATCGCACCACGTGACCGTGTGATTCTGTAACGCAGGTGATCGATCGGCGTGTACGTGTCGGGCATGAAGTGAAAAGCAAGATCGTGCACAGTTAGAACTGTGCGGGCTTCTGTGGCGGGGAGGAATCCGGTATTTGGAAACCATGCAACGTCCACGGATTGGTTCAAGATCTGCTCAAGCGTCACAAGCCCAAGTGTGATGCCGAGGTTGATCAGCTTGTTTGGCGTGTAAATGTGCACTAGCTTCATCTTTGGATCCTGCAAGATCGCATCTGGAAGAGTCGGCTTTTCTGTACCCGTCGACCATAACAAAAACTCGGGATGATCCTCCCGAGTCATCGCTAAAAGTACCTCCAGAACATAGTGACCAACGCCACTAGGCGATGGACTCGCTAGGCTCCTTATGTCGATTGCCACGTTCATATACTTTATCAATAACGAATCCCATTTGTTGCTTGAATCTGTTGTGTGAGAATGATTCTGCAAAAGTTCTAATCTCGTTTGGATCAAATTCTTCGTGTTTGAATCTGATAACAGCGTCGGCTAAACCTTCCCATGTTTGTTCGTTGAACAACGTACCAGTCTTTCCCTCAATGACGGTCTCTGTTGCACCACCTTTGTTAAATGCAATGACAGGCCGGCCACACGCAAGCGCCTCGACTGCAGTAATACCAAAGTCTTCTTCTTGCGGATTCAAATAAGCGATGCAGTTTTTATAAAGATCTGCTTTCTCGTCGTCGGATACTCGTCCCAGGAATTCGATGTTGCTCTTTGCGCGTTCTTTGAGCTCGGGCAAGAAAGGTCCGGAACCGAAGATCTTGACTGGTAGCCCAATACGATTGAATGCGTCCACGACAAGGTCGAACTTTTTGTAGTTTGTAATACGTCCTCCTGCCAAGAAATATGTCTTGGGCTCATCAGAAACAGAGAACTGTTCCGTATCAATCGGAGGGTATACGACTACTGAATCTTTTTGGTAAAAAGTTTTAATACGTTCGCTAACCGTCTTTGAGTTTGCAACAAACACGTTCACTCTGTCGGCCGCCATGCGGTCCCACTGACGAAGGTACGAGAGATAGTGGGGGAGTATCTTCTTTACGACTCCGGGAACTTGCAGATTTGAAACGTAGTCGTGCATGTCAGTCCAAAGGTATCGTGTTGGGGTGTGTAAGTAGCAAATGTGCTGCGCGTTTGTACCTGGGATGATTCCTTTAGCCATGGCGCTTGAGCTCGAGATCACAAGATCGAACTCGCGAAGATCGTGATGCTCGGTCGCAGCTGGCATGAATGGAAGGAGCCACTCAAATTTCACGAACGAGAAAGGCGGGCGCTCCAAAAAGCTTGTACGAATATCCATTCCCTCATCCGCGATAAATTTCTCTTTGTTGTGCGCAAGGCAAAAGATAGGAGCCTCTGGGTACATGGAAGACAAAACACGGAGCACGCGCTCCGCTCCGCCATCTTGTGTTAAGTGATCATGTACTAAAGCGATCTTCATATATGAGTGGATCTTAGTACAAATACGAGCAATTCACAAGTTCCTGATGATTAATGGCCAAGCCTCCAATGACAAATGTCCGATGAAGTTCCAATGTCCAAGTTAACGGATAACGTCGCGCCTTGGGCCTTGGTCATTCATTGTAACTTGGACATTTGTAATTGGTCATTATAACTGTCTAACTAGCACCAATGCCTTTCAGGACCGCGATTGGTGTCTTTACGAGAATCGCTAGGTCAAGCCACGGGGTCCAGTTTTCAATGTAAAAAATATCAAGTGTCACTTCGTCGTTGAAGTCCAGATCAGCACGTCCGGAGACCTGAGCCATTCCTGTGATGCCTGGCTTTACAGTGAGCACCTTGAGTTGTTCTGGCTTGTATTTATCGACTTCTTCTGGAAGATGAGGGCGTGGACCAACAAGACTCATCTTGCCAAACAGTACGTTGTAGAACTG
Source organism: Candidatus Uhrbacteria bacterium (assembly GCA_013203725.1). GTDB lineage: Bacteria > Patescibacteriota > Patescibacteriia > UBA9934 > UBA11717 > JABMPK01. The sequence continues at coordinate 12,760 of JABMPK010000003.1, forward strand.
AGGGATTTCGTCGATACTCGCAGCACGCATAAAGCGACCGTACGGAGTTATACGAGGGTCCTTCTCGAACTTAGATAGCGGCGATCGTTTACGAGTATCTTTGATCTTATTTTTTGTAATAAAGTCTTTGTCGTATCTAAGTTTGTGAGCGTCTTTTACCATTGAACGGAACTTATAAAATTTGAATGGCTCACCACCTTCGCCGATTCTTTGAAAAGGTTTTCCGTTTGGCAATTTGTTGAGCATAAACCCTCCTTCGCGTTGCAACAGAAGAATTATCACGGATGCGATTTGGATTGGAAGGCTCAGGACTATCAGGATCAACGAGAATATAATATCAAAGGCTCTCTTATAAATTCGTCCCCAACCAGTTAAGGACGTTCTTTGGACTTCGAACAGCGGAACTCCGGCAATAGCGTGTGCACGAAGCTTCGACGTTGTAGTTTCCAAGAGATCGGCGGTATAGAAAAAAGCTATGTGGTACTGGTCACAAAATGCTCTAAGTTTTAGTGCACTATTTCTACTTATGTCGGGATCAGCGAGAATGATTCTATCAACTCCAATTTGTTTTTTTGTGCGAATTATCCAGCTTCGTGTTTCGGAATCAAACTGAGCCTTTCGACCAAGTACTTTTATTCCAATACTCGGCTTAAGCTGAAACTCGTCCATAAGAGGCTTCGCGGCACCCTCGGTGCCAATGATGATTACAGTATGAAGACCATAGCCAAACGAGTGCAGAGTTCGCTCGAGACCACGCAGAATGATTCGCGCCGAGATAATCAAGATCATGGCTAACACCCATGCGGCAAGAACAATGAACCGTGACTCGAAAATTTCTTGGCTGAAGAAAATTACCGTAAAGACCACCATCATACCTGTCGACACGGCGTAGAACACCTGTGTAACTTCTTCTAGAATGGATCGTCGCCCGATTGAGTAGAGTTTGTTGATCGCAAAAATAAAGATCCACACAATTGCCACTCCAAACATTACACGAGTAAGCTCGGCGAGGTCGATGTTAAAAAGTACTGGTCGATATTCTGTGACGGTGTCGGAAATTCGAATCCAGTACGCGGTCCACCCTGCAAGAATGATCATTGTTGCGTCGACTGGTACGCGAATTGCTGCGAATGTTAGATCTAACTTTTTCATGTTCATATTATACCAGCCTGTCATCCTGAGCGGTAGCCGAAGGACCTCTTAGCCACAGTTCAAAACAAAAAAACGAGCTCTTCGCTCGTTTTCATGATTTTGCATTCGCACCTGTAAGCCGAATTCTGTCTATCCGCACACCTTTGGGTGCGAGGGAGACCGCGATCTATCTAGGCGCATTGTTGCCAATACGCTCATGCGTGCTACCAAATTTGCACTTGCACCAGAATGGGTTTACCACACGCTCATGTCACCATGGCGCGAACGATGTAGCCGTAAACGACATCACCGTACTTTTCACGTTTCATCCCACTGCTCAAGAGCGGCGGGACTAGTATAGTCTCTGTGGCACTGGCCCTAGGCTTTGTCCATCGCTAAAGCGTGAATAAATCCAACGCTTCAATGATTAACGTATACCCGGTTGTCGTTAACAACATTCTTTATCGTAGAGTCTTGCGAAACTACGGGTGTTCGGACTTTCCTCTCCGCTTGCGGACCCTTCGAAGCTCATAGAGCGAAGTAGGGCATTTAAGCAAAGCCGCGATCCGGTGTTCCCTTGCGGGAGATGAATGCTTGGAGAATATAGCATGGAAAGTGGGATGTGTCAATGCTTAGAGGGGTGAATAAAAAAGCTCGATACCGAGGGGCGGTACCGAGTTTCGTGAGTCTCTGTCTACGGAACGCTGAGGGAACCTGAGGTGCTGATCGAGTCCGAGATGCTGATGGACCCAAGGGTCACTCCATCGGGCCACCCGTGCACTCGTTGCCGAGCACGTCGCCTGTGCTCTCGTGGCGTCGACGCTTCTTGCGCGACCTCCGCGGGCTCTTCAGGGCTCTCGAACCAGGGCCATGGCTGCTCCAGCTTCTCCACCCAGGGTTGGCCGATCATGTCTCCGCCACGTTCCAGGAACACGCGAACACCGTCGTTCATGTGAACGTTGGAGTCGAGGAGGATGCCGTTCAGATCGAGCGCCTGAGCGAGCGCCACCGCATGATCCACGAGGGTGAGGTACCGCTCGAGTGTCTCGATCACAGCCCACGGACGCAGGTCGCGCCGAATCATTGCACTGAACGTCTGGTAGTCAACGCTCCTGGTGAGCCACCAGATCTTGATCAAAATAACGAGTCGTCTCATTTTGAGTCTCCTTCTCGGTTGAGAGCTCAATAATCACGATATACTAAAAGAGCAACATCGGTCAATATCCAGTGTGTCTCAGATGGCCAATCTTGGCGTAATAACGAGCTATATCCCTTGACAAAACGCCAAAAATGTGGTGTAATGAGGTCGCCTATTACATTGGAGGGCATGTGGGATTTTTCAAGGAAATGGCTCTGGGATTTGTGATCCTGATGAGCGTGATTCAGAGCTGCGCCTGGGTCGACCAGGAGCAGCAGTTCCCGGACGAGCTCGCGAACGACCCCAGGGTCGAGCAGGTGATCGAGCTCAAGGAGCGCATCTGCTTCGATGAGCGAGAGAGCCTGTACGGTCCCGAGCACATGCAGGACTTGGCTGCCGATGGGCTCGACAAGGCCTTGGTGGAGCACGAAGTGCTCGTCGACGCGCTCGAGCGAGATTGGCACGTCAGCTACGGCGCGGTGCCGTGGTGGCGGAAGAACGCCCGGTTCGCGCTCGCGCGAGTGCAGGGCATCACCGGCTTCTCGGAAGCCGGTGATCAGTGGTCGTGCGATCCGCGCGCCTACTGACCAACAACCTTCAACTACTCAGCCCCCGGCCTAGCCGGGGTGTTGTTTTTGTAAAATGGTTTGTAATAAATGTGTTCATGCGTATTCACCTGCAAACTCTGTGTAAAGTGTGGATAGCGGGCATTGACAGGTAGTGAAGAAATTGGTAGATTAGCGTTCCTTCTAAACTCAAACTGTGAGTAGCTACGTGGCCAAGATCCTTGTTGTTGATGACGATGAAACAACGCGTCGGCTGATTCGCGCACTGGTTGCGCCCGGCGGGCATGTTGTAGTGGAAGCTGATTCTGGGAGGCGGGCCCTTGAGTGTTTCAGTTGCGAAGGGGACGGTATCGATCTGGTGTTGTCAGACGTTGACATGCCTGATGGGGACGGTCTCGCACTACATGAAGCGTTGGCTGACAGACTTGGAAGTTGCCAGTTCGTATTGATGACAGGTAACAGGACAGACGACAGTCGCTTTGACTATGCTCATCGCAATGGAGTACCGCTGCTCATGAAGGGTAGCCACAGCTTGCGAGGCTTTTTTATTGACCTGCGCCTAAACGGGGCCGGGCAAGTCTCGTACTGAACGAAAACGACGACCCGTGCGGGGTCGTCGTGTTTTTTATACTTTAATTTTATCGACGAACATTCCAACTATTGGGATCCTTCGTTTTCTGCCAACCAGTACGTTAAAAATTCCGTATATTGAAAGCGCTACCCACAACCATCCAAGCAGTCCGGCAACGAACCATCCGAGTAATGGAACAAGGCCCACTATCGCTGTCAGCATCTCCGCGATAAACAATGCAAGTCCTTGTCGAGCATGGAATTTTGTTGTGGCGTCCTTTGGTGGCCAGATTAATGGCAGTATTGCCAGGAAGCTGACATAGGAGAAGAGCGACATCAACAATGGATCAATCTCCAAAGGTGGATTAACTTTTTTTGCCATATTACACAATTAAGCCAACTGCATTTTTGACCTGGATCATCTTCTCTTCTGCAATGACACGAGCCCTTTCTGCGCCGTTCTCCAAAATCTTCTTGAGCTCTTCCTCGTTGTCTAAGTAAGCCAGAATCTTCGCACGGATTGGTGACAAGAATTCAACAAGTGCTTCTGCAACATCTTTCTTGAAGTCGCCATAGCCTTTCCCTTCGTAGTCCAAAGCGAGGTCTCCAGGGTCGCGGTCTTTGATCAAGCTTAGGATGTCCAACATGTTTTTAACGCCGGGTTGGCTATCTGCGTAGTTAACAACTCCAATATCATCTGTAACTGCGGACATAACTTTCTTTCGGATAACGTCAGGTTCATCTGTCAGCGCGATGTAATTTTTCTCACTCGCTGCACTCTTACTCATTTTCTTTGTTGGATCGTCTAGTCCCATGATACGCGCTCCAACTTCTGTAATTTGAACACCGGGAACTACGAACGTGTCGCCGTAAGATTTGTTGAAACGTGTAGCAATGTCGCGCGTAAGTTCAACGTGCTGCTTCTGATCTTCGCCAACAGGAATCGTGAGCGGGCTGTAGAGCAAAATATCTCCCGCCATCATAAGAGGGTAGGTGAATAAACCTACGTTTACATTTTCTCCCTGCACGATTGCTTTGTCCTTGTATTGAGTCATGCGCTCAAGCTCCGACATTCGCATGAGTGTGGAAAAGATCCAGTTCATCTCTGCGTGTTGTGGAACCGCTGACTGTTGAAAGAGGATGTTCTTTTCTGAATCAAGACCGGCTGCAAGATATGTTGCAGCTAGACTTAGGATATTTTTGCGAAGTGTCGCTGGGTTCTTTGTTGTTGTGAGCGCGTGGAGGTCAGCGATCATGATGATTCCTTCTCGGTCATTCTGAAAATCAACAAACTGTTTGATTGCGCCGAAGTAGTTGCCGATATGCAATAGATTGCTCGGCTGAATTCCACTTAAAAATCCATTATTCATTTTTCTAATTTAATGCCACTTTATTAATCCAACACTATCAATTATTGACCAATAGTTCAATAGTACAAGCCAATGCTCGACCGCACGATCGGGACGGCCGTCCCGATCGTGCGGTCGGATGCGATGTCAGAGATTCGTTTCTCAGCCATTCAAATAAAAGCGCCCGCACGTACGCGGGCTGAGTGTTCGGTCTTCCTGCTACCTCTTGATGACGCCGATCTCGGTCGTCTTCGGGCCGCCGCTCTTGCGACGAGACTTGGCCTTGGCCAGCATCTGCTGCTTGGCCTGGAACTTCAGAGCGCTCACGCACGCATCCATGAGCGCGAACTCGAGGAAGAGGCTGAGCGGCCCCTCCTCGCTGACGCTGCGCAGTGTCTCTGCGGTGATTTCAGCGAGCATCTCGTAGTGCAGATCACCGCGGACTTCGCTGTGCGCCTGCGTTCTGATCTTCGCAACGTTGAGCGTTGTCAGAACCGCCTTTCGAGCGATGTGCCCCAACTGCTGCCATTCCTCAGCTGCCGTTGCTGGCGTGACCCCGTCGGGAAGAGTGACGAGATCGCCCATCACGGCTGCAACAGCTGCGTTCGCCAGAACCGTTGCCTGCGCGAATCGCTCCAGCATGACCGCGTTGCCGGCCATGAACTGTGTGAGGTACCGGTCGAGCTCTTCGGAGATCTGGAATTCGAGAACGCCCGCTGCGCCCACGATCATCGTGTCCTTGTCGCGCTCGCCATTCCTGAAGTGCGCGCGCATGCGGGCAATCAGGTCATCTTCCGGGACCACCTTCCTGAGATCAGGCGTATTCACCCGAATCACCAGTCGTAGGGCCCCTCCTCCTCGCGTACATCTTGCCGTCCACGACTGCAGACGTTCAACCCTGGTAAGTTTCATGCGCTCTCCTCTGTTTGTGTCTGAAAGCAACCTAGCATAAACCGAGTATTTTGCCAACCTTGCATAATCTTCACCACGAGTTTATACTGCAAACATACTTACTTATCCATATTCCTATGAACAAAGCAGAATTGGCAGCACGCATCGCTGAGCGACTTGGTCTTACCAAGAAACAGGGTGAGGACATTGTTGAGTCATTCACGTCTATTGTGACTGAACAGCTTTCAGAGCAAGAAGAAGTTACTATCGCTGGCTTCGGAACATTCTCGTCGCGCATACGTGCGGCACGCATGGGTGTAAATCCTCAGAAGCCGTCAGAGCGTATTCATGTACCAGAAGTATTGGTACCAAAGTTTAAAGCAGGGAAGGCATTGAAGGACGCATTGAAGGCTGCGCAAAAAAGTAATGCGCCTGCAGTAGCTGTGAAAGAAAAGGAAGAACTAGAGGAGTTGGCGTATCCTGCAAAGTCAGTTCCTGCAAGCCCACCGCAAGACAGTACAATGCCATCACAAGTGGATCGACCACATGGCGAGGATAGTAATCCCCGGATCCAAGAATAAACAAAAACGAGCTCGCAAGGGCTAGTTTTTTTGACCTCACAATATGGACGGCCGTCTATATTGTGAGATTGTTATTATAGGTAAGTTTTGTATTAGGCATTAGACCTTATACTATATGGACGTATGGCAGACGTATCAACAAATGAAATCATGGAGTTTCTAAACAAACACATGGTTACTAAAGAAGACCATGATCAAGGGCTCAAGGAAGGCGCTGGCAATCTACGTGATAGTGAGCTAAGGATGCTCGATCACATGGATGAGAAGTTAGCGGATCTTAAGGGTGATCTTGTTGTTATGATGCGCAAGGAAGACAAAAAATTGTCTGCACTTATTGAATTACTTGAGAAGAAGCATGTTATCGATGAGCAGGAAGCGAGCGAAATATTGCAACTTCAGCCATTCCCTCAGAGATAGCCGTGATCCATTGAACCTACTGACTGTTCTTTGTAGATAACAAAAACGAGCTCGCAAGGGCTCGTTTTTTGACCTCACAATATGGACGGCCGTCTATATTGTGAGATTGTTTGCTGCTGGAAATTGTTGACTACCGTGCGTATTCTGTTACGCGCGTTTCTCGAATCAACGTAACCTTGATCTCTCCAGGATAACGAAGTTCACTTTCGATTTTTGATGCGATGTTTTTCGCAAGATTGTAAGCGCTCAAGTCGTCGATCACTTGCGGCTTAACAAATACGCGAATCTCCCGTCCTGCCTGAATTGCGTATGCCTTTTCTACACCTTCAAACTCAGTAGCCGTTTTCTCCAACTCCTCGAGTCGCTGAATGTACTGCTCTAAAGTGTTCTTTCGTGCACCTGGACGTGCGCCAGACAATGCGTCCGCAGTTTTTACAATCACAGCTTCAAGCGTCTTTGGCTTGTCTACATGATGGCCAATTGACTGATACGCAATCTCTTCTGGGAAGCCAAACTTTTTCATGATGTTGTAACCGATTTCTGGATGCGACCCTTGCATGTCGTGGTCAACGGCTTTCCCGATATCGTGGAACAATCCACCTTTTGTACAAACATGCACATCAGCGCCAAGCTCTTCTGCGAGCATTCGCGCGATCGTTGCAACTTCCATTGCGTGCTGAAGTTGGTTTTGTCCGTAACTGGTTCGATACTTCAATCGTCCCAAGATCTGTATCAACTTTGGATCGATTGATGACAACGGGATTCCAAGTTCCGTCAGAGCACCTTCTCCGGCCTTCTTCATTTCAATTGCGAGCTCCTTCTTTGATGTTTCAATAGCTTCTTCAATACGTGCTGGTTGAATGCGTCCGTCCTTCACTAGAATCTCAATCGCACGTTTTGCAACCTGTCGGCGGATAGGGGAGAAAGAAGAGATCGTAACAGCCTGCGGAGTATCGTCAACGATGATTTCAGTTCCTGTCTGCATCTCAATCGCGCGAATGTTTCGCCCCTCTTTTCCAATAATGCGCCCCTTCATCTCGTCTGAAGGGAGCTGAACACTAGATGTAGTCGTCTCTGAAGCGTGTCCAGAGGCGTACCGCTCAACAACGAGCGACAGCATTTTCTTTGCACGTCTGTCTAACTCGTCGTCGACCGAATCTTCTAACTTTCGTATACGGCTCACAAGAACATCCTCGCTGTCTTTTTCTACACGCAAGAGTAGTTCCTCGAGTGCTTTCTCCTGTGGCATTCCAGCGATCTCCTCAAGCTTCAACTCAGCCTCTAGACCAAGCTCTTCTAGTCGAGACTTGATCTTTCGTAGTCGGTCCTTCTCGTCTTCAAGCGCCTTGTTGTTGGACTCGAGTTCTAGAAGTTGTTTGTCGAATGCGTTCTCTCGCGACTCAAGACGATCTTGTAATTTCTTGAGTTCACCTCTACGTTCCTTCTCTTCGTTCTTTGCCTCGTCTATGACTTTTATTGACTTCTCCTTTGCATGGAGCAAGATTTCTTGTTCCTTCTGCTTGGCGGTTGCAAGGATTTTTTCCGCCTCTGCCTCCGCATTGTTTGAACGCGTTTTCGCTCTTTGATCACGTACGTATACGCCAAGAGCAGCCCCGGATACGAGACCGATTATGAGTGTTACTATTTGTATTGTTGGCATAGTTCAAGCAAAGCCTGAACGAAACGCAAAACAAGAGACCGAGTCCCTTATTCAATATGCACGCCTTTACTCTGTGCAATTAAGCTAATCCTTGAGGAAAAATTTATATATACATCCCTCATAATCATTTTCGCGTTGAATTCAGAACTTCCAATTTCTTTATGAGTATCTACAAAGAAGATACGCCGATATAGTGATTGTGTCAACGATATTGACACAAAGAGAATTTTGCGATCTAATAGGGCTAGAAGGAGGAAGCAATGGAAGAGATCTTCGGTATGGAGCCCGGTACGGTGGCAGTATTCGTTTGCATCCTAGCGGTTCTTGGCGTGTTTTCGTTCTTCGCTCTCGCGGCACTCAAGCAGAGACGCGCTGAACGGCAGTGGCACGCACAGCTCGCGCAGTCGGAGCGTTCGGCGGCGTGGGACAAGGCTGAGCAGGACAGAGAAGAGAGAGAACGAGAAGAACATGAATCAGTTGGTACTCGTGAGGCTGATGCGGTGAACGGGCGTTGCCCGCGCGGACGAGCGAAGCCACGACGCCACCTACGTGTGGTGCGAGACAATGAAGGGGAGGACTCGGAATGATCCGTATCAAAGCAGTTTGTGAGTGGTTCAACACGCCTTACTACAACGGAGTGTGGTTTGAGCCCAAGCCGTGGCAATCAGTCATGTTCACGCTTTTCCTGATCATGATCTGTTGCGCGGTTACCCTGGTGATCTGGGAGATCGTAGACAGTCACAGCTTCAGCGTGGGATTTGTCGAGTCAGTCGTCAAGTTCATCATCTACTAGACGGGCCCTCTGGGCTCCGTTTTTTTATACAACACAAAACCGAGCCACTCTGGCTCGGCGTTTTTTTATTTTAGAAGTAAGCTTTCCCAATTTTCACTCGTAACTTCTTCTATCTTGTGCGCGTCTTTTATATCGAAGTTTCCGATCGTAGTTCGTCGAAGTGCGGTGACGTAAGCGCCGGTCTTGAGTAACTCTCCAAGATCCCGCGCTATCGCTCGGACGTATGTGCCACTTCCAACGTTCATCGTGACATCTAGCGTTGGAGGTTCGTAGGAGACGAGTGTCAGCTCATACACTGTGACATCGCGTAATGGGCGATCGATTTCTTTTCCTTGTCGAGCAAGCTCGTACAGTTTCCGGCCACCGATCTTGATTGCCGAATGCATTGGTGGAAGCTGTTTGATGTCGCCTATGAACGAGCTCAAAGCGTGCTCGATCTCATCCTTACTTGGAAAACTTGTGATCTTGTTGTCTGTGATCTCGCCCTCAGGATCTTGTGTTGTACTTGTCCGGCCGAGCTCGAAAGTAGAATCGTATCGTTTCTCTTTCTTAACGTATTGATCAATTTGAGTAGTGTCGCCTTTACCAACAGCCACGACTAGCAGACCTGTTGCAAAAGGATCCAGCGTTCCGGCGTGCCCGATCTTCTTGACACCTGTGATTCCGCGCAACTTAGCCACAACGTCAAAACTAGTCCACCCGGCGTGCTTGTCTATGAGTAGGAATCCAAAGGTTGGGAGGTTGGTGTTCATGGGGAGAAACTACCATTGTGAAGTGGTTTTGTCATGTAGTCGATCGCTGTGCGTGTAATTCACAAGTTCCAAGGACAAATGTCCAATGAAGTTCCAATTACCAAGTTTATCAATCGCGTCGCCCCTTGGGCATTGATCATTCATTGGATGTTGGAATTTTGTAATTGGAACCTGAATTTCGATACATTATTGCTCGCTAACGTGATTGATCGCCTAAAGTCACTAATATGTATACGCTCGATTAACCCTATTCTTTGACAGAAACGCTAGAATCGACTAGAGTAAGGCCATTATTAGGTTATTGGTTCACGTTGTTTGGTTCATGGTTCATGGTTCTCGGTCCTAGATCAGGTCCCATGAACCATTAACCATCAACCATGAACTTCCCGAGCCATCAACCATGAACCCGCTCCCGCCATGTCTATCAACGTTACACATCTTGCCCGACGCCTTCGCGTGCCTACTAAAGAACTTCTGGAAAAGCTTCCGGAGCTTGGTTTTTCGCTTGGAAAACGTGCGATTAAAGTGAACGACCGCGAGGCTGCGGCTATTCAGCGTGCGTGGGGAGATATGAAGCGTAAGGAGGCGGTTCAGAAGAGGCACAAAGAACAGCAAGATCGTGAAGAGCGTAGAGTTAAGCGTTTGGAAGAGACTAAGGATAACGCAATCGAACTTCCTAGCTTGATGACCGTGCGAGCGTTTGCCGAATTACTAGAGCTTCCAGTTACAAGTGTGATTCAGGAGTTGATGCGAGCAGGAGTACTTGCGAACATGAACCAGAATATCGATTTTGAAACAGCTGCGATTGTAGCTGGTGATATGGGGTTCCACGTTACAAATGTGGATGATGTTCGTGATGATGTGCAGGATCAAGAACTCGATCGTATACAGCAGGTGTTGTCTGAAGACAAAGGAGCTGTGCGCGCTCCGGTTGTTGTTGTTATGGGTCACGTTGACCATGGTAAAACACGACTACTGGACGCTATCCGAAAAACTCACATCATAGATACTGAGTCTGGCGGAATCACGCAGCACATTGGTGCATACCAAGCAGAGCGCAATGGTCAGGAGATTACATTCATCGACACTCCGGGACACGAAGCGTTTACAGTTATGCGATCGCGTGGAGCGAAGGTAGCAGATATTGCGATCCTTGTTGTAGCAGCGGACGACGGTGTTCAGCCACAAACAAAAGAAGCTATCGACATTATCAAGGCGTCAAAGATGCCAATGATTGTTGCGATTAACAAGATCGACGTAGCTGGTGCTGATATTGAGAAAGTTAAACGTGAACTTGCGGACTTGAATTTAAGCCCTGAGGAATGGGGTGGCAGTACAATCATGGTTCCAATTTCTGCAAAGAAGGAAGAGGGGATCGATGCTTTGCTGGATGCCTTGTTGCTCGTTTTTGATGTAGAGAAAGATAAAATTACAGCAAACCCAGATCGAACAGCCATTGGAACTATCATCGAGTCGCACGTCGACAAAGGTGCAGGTCCGGTTGCAACTGTTTTGATTCAGAGCGGAACACTGCACGCTAGTGACACGCTTGGTGTTCGTGGTGAGAACTACGGAAAGGTTCGTGCTATGCAGAATTATCTTGGAGCACGTATCAAGGAAGCTGGTCCATCTGTCCCTGTTCAGATTTTGGGATGGAAGGTGACACCGGTAGTTGGAGATATCATGGAAGTTGCGAATGCCAAGGATTTAGTGATGACTTCGAAGTCAAGAATGAATAGCGCATCTATGAACGCTGTATCCGCAGCAGCGGTTCAGAGAGTAGAGTCTGACGATCCTAATGGAGGAAAGAAAGTTTTGAATATTATTTTGAAAGCCGACGTACTTGGATCTATCGAGGCGATCTTGGGACTGTTCGACAAAGTTAAGCATGATGACGTTGGAATACAGGTAGTGCACAAGGCGCTTGGAAACGTGACAGAAGCAGATATCGCAAGAGCAGAAGGTACGAGTGCTATCGTTGTTGGTTTCCATGTGAAGTTGCCGGGCAAGGTTGAGGTATTGGCACGAGAAAAGGGAGTGGACGTGACTCAGTACGATATCATCTACAAACTATTCGAAGACGTTGTAAAACGATTGCAAGGAATGTTGAGCGATGAAGTCATCATCAAAGAAATTGGAAAGTTAGAAGTGCTCGCGATCTTCTCGAAGGTCGACAATGGAATGGTCATTGGTGGAAACGTTACCGAAGGTCGTATCGAAGCAAAATCAAAGTTACGCATATGGCGCGACGGCGAGCTTATTGGAGATGGTGATGTTGGCGACCTTCGTTCTGGCAAAGAATCTGTTAAAGATGTTGAGAAGGGAACTCAGTGTGGTATTCAGTACGTTGGAAAGACCAAGATTGAAGAGGGTGATATTTTGGAAGCGTACATTGAAGAAAGTATTGCAAAAAAATTAGTTATTGAAGGAGCTAACGCGTAAGAGGGTCGGTGCATGGTTGATGGTTCATAGTGCATGAGATCTCTCTGGAACCATGAACCGAGAACCATCAACCAAAAACTAGATCCGTGCGATCTAGTTTTTTCTTGCATCACGCCGGATTCCCAATTATTGAACTTTCTGATAAAATCCGACAACGAGGCTCCGTTAGTTCGTCCTCTGGAACTCATTTTTAATCTATATTGTATATGGATCTTAGCAAAGAGAATTTTGATCAGACGGTAACGGAATCAGACGGCGTTGTGCTTGTTGATTTTTGGGCGCCTTGGTGTGGTCCTTGCAAGATGATGGCGCCAGTAGTGGACGAAGTAGATGGTGAAGTAGAAAAGTTGACTGTAGGTAAGGTGAATGTGGACGACAACCAGGAACTTGCAATGCAGTACAACGTTCTTTCAATTCCAACGTTTGTAATATTCAAAGGTGGTCAGGTAGTTGACCAGTTTTCTGGATCAATGGGTAAAGAGGCTTTAAAGGAACGTGTTACAAAACATCTTTAATATGCGTGATGTTGTTATCTTGGGTTCAGGCCCCGCAGGTTTAACGGCGGCGATTTATGCGGCACGCGCTGACATGAAGCCACTTGTTGTACACGGACCACAACCTGGAGGGCAACTGACGATTACAACCGAGGTAGACAATTGGCCAGGATTCGAGAATGGGATCATGGGGCCAGAGCTCATGGAAGAGATGAAAAAGCAGGCTGCTCGGTTTGGTACAGAGTATAAAGAAGGCTGGGTAGAAAAGGTGGATCTTTCTGCAGAGAAAAAGACACTTACGTTCTCGGACGGATCGACCTTGGACACAAAAGCGTTGATCGTGACGACAGGCGCGTCTGCAATGTGGCTCGGCATTCCCGGAGAGCAGGAGTTTCAAGGTAAGGGAGTGAGTGCGTGTGCTACATGCGACGGTTTCTTTTTCCGCGACAAGAAAGTTGTTGTTGTGGGTGGGGGAGACACTGCTTTAGAAGAGGCGACATTCTTGACCAAGTTTGCGGGCGAGGTTGTGATGTTAGTGCGACGTGATGAGTTTAGGGGCTCAAAGGCTATGCAAGCTAAGGCTCGCGCAAACGACAAGATTACGATCATGTGGAATACATCTGCGAAAGAGATCGTAGGTGACGGAAAAGTTACTGGCGTGAAGCTTGTTAACAATCAGACAAAGGAGGAGAGTGAAATTGAGGCAGACGGTTTCTTTGTAGCAATTGGTCACAAGCCAAACACAGATTTGTTCAAAGGACAGTTGGACATGTTGGACAGTGGGTATCTGACGATAGCCGAGCCGTTCACAACTAAGACAAAGGTCCCGGGAGTTTTTGCCGCGGGAGACGTAGCAGACCATGTGTACCGCCAAGCGGTAACGGCTGCAGGTACTGGGTGCATGGCAGCGTTGGATGCAGAACGTTGGTTAGAGGAATAAAAAAAACGCGAGCCCCGTACGGGCTCGTTTTTAGTCTGTACGCACTTTGTCCATCATGATCAACCTGTTGTCTGGAATCGACTTTGGGGGTCGGTTCTGAATTCCGTACGCGGCTGCGTAGTGGACCAGCATGACGCCTACGTCCCAGAGCATGATGACAAGATCCGGATCGCTCAAGATATCGTTTCCATCGAATTCGGGAACGATCATGTCTCCGGTGTCACGGTCGTTGCCTTTCATCATCCCGGCTCCGATGCCAATAGTGTTGGCCATCCACTGGGAGAGGAGCGCAGACTTCTCGATGTTCAGAGGGTTGTAGAGCTCCCAGTACAAATCCTCGAGCCGCAGCCAGAGTGGGTTGTATGTCTGGTAGCGCGCAAGGATCTTCACGGTCCTTAGGAAAAGCAGCCCTCCGCTTGGGAGGACGCTCTCATCTGGGACAACGATCAGTGCGAGCGTATCTTTTTCAGTGAGTCCGATACACGCATACAGCGGAGTGCGCTCAGTTCCGTCTATCATCGCAACGGCCTCAGTTCGACACGCGTAGCGCATCGTGCGAGGCGAATCAGTTCCAAATCGATTAGGTGATCTTCAGCAAGCTTGCGCATCGTCGCCTTTCCGACATCGCCGATTTCCATTTCCAGTTCGGTTGTAGGAATCGTGGCACCATCCAAGCAAGGGTATGCCGGGAACTTGAAGCAGCGAATTTGCATGTCGCTAAGCCCCTCCGTGATGGCGCTTTCCATCCACGCGTACAAGAGAGACAGATCCAGGTGTCCTTTTCTGAACAAGAAGTCTGCAATGCCTTCAACTTCTTGCCATGCATCGCAAACTACTCGGTAACTTGCGACGTATCTACTCCACTTTTCGCGTTGAAGTGAGAGTCCGTGAGAATCAACCAACGGCTCCACTGCGAGCAGTGCGATTTGCGGTTCTGCTCGCAAACACGACAATGGTATAACGTTCATGGCGACCTCCTGAACCTGTTGTACACGATAACGCATGATCGCGTCAAAAAAAGACGACCCCCGGTACAGCGGTACCGGGAGCCGAGGTCCTTGAGGGCGACGCACAAACTACTTGCGTAGGCGTCGTGCTTCGAGTAACGAGCCACGTCGTGTGATATTCCGCCGGTCGTGCGGGCGCGCTAGACAGCCATATATGGAGTTCTCCGGGATCGTGTGTGGTGAGGGTGGCGGCTGCACGTTGCATTGCCGCGTTGTGGTCCCGCCGTAGCCGTAGCCTAGTTGGGATTGAAAATATGTTAACAAAGCGAAATAATTCTGTCAAAAAACACGACTCTAAAAAAAATGACCTCCCCCGGCACCGTAGTGCAGGAGGAGGTCGCAGTAGAATCTATCAGTCGGGCTTGGGGACAGTCCCGGGGACAGGTACGGGGACAGTCCCCGGGACTGTCCCCGTTATCGTGAGTACCGTTGCATATGACTGATAATATTGCTAATATAAAGGAACTATGCAGAATTACGATCATAAAAACGACGCAAAATGGCAGGCGGCCTGGGATAAGGCTGGGATCTTTGGTGCTGAGGAGAGCTCAGATCCTACTTCGCGTGAAGCTTCGAAGGACAAGCGCGAGAAGTTTTATTGTTTAATCGAGTTTCCATTTCCGTCGGGGTCTGGATTGCATGTTGGGCACGTGCGATCGTACGCCGCCTTTGACACCGTTGCGCGCAAACGGCGTATGGAAGGGTACAACGTCTTGTATCCAATCGGTTGGGATGCTTTTGGATTGCCTGCAGAAAATCATGCAATCAAAACTGGGCGTAACCCGCGAGAGAATACAAAAGACAACACGGACAATTATCGCAAGCAGTTGAAGTCACTCGGACTAAGCTTTGACTGGGCGCGAGAGATCAACACGACTGACCCTGAGTACTACAAATGGACGCAGTGGATGTTCTTGGAATTTTTCGACGCAGGTTTGGCGTACAAGAAAAAGTTGGCGATCAACTGGTGCGTTAGTTGTAAGATTGGGTTGGCAAACGAGGAAGTTGTGAACGGTGCGTGTGAAAGATGTGGTGGTACTGTTGAGAAGCGCGATAAAGATCAGTGGATGATTGCGATTACAAAATACGCAGACCGGTTGATTGATGATCTTGAGGGGTTGGACTATTTGGAAAAAATTAAGAAGCAACAAGTTGATTGGATCGGACGATCGGAAGGAGCGTCGATTACTTTTGCGGTTGATGGAAGCGATGAGAAGATAGAGGTCTTCACGACACGACCGGATACGTTGTTCGGAGCGACGTACATGGTGTTAGCACCAGAGCACGAACTCGTAAACAAGATCACGAGCGATACTCAGCGAGATGTGGTTGCTAAGTATGTAAAAGATTCTGTAAAGAAAACCGATATTGAACGCGGTGATGCGGAAAAAGAAAAAACCGGAGTAGCGACGGGCGCATTTGCGGTGAACCCAGCAACGGGCGACAAGATTCCAGTTTGGGTTGCAGACTACGTACTCATGGGCTACGGAACAGGGGCGATCATGGCCGTACCAGCTCACGACGCGCGGGATTACATGTTCGCGAGGGAATTTGATCTCGAAATTGTTACAGTTATCGAACCAGACGGTGATGTCAGCGGAGTGGGAGTATTGCTGGAGTCGCATTCTGGTTCGTATATGTTTCAGGAGCGAGATGGAAATACGAAAAAAGATCCTAATATGGTCACGGCCTTTGGGGGAGGGATAGAATCTGGCGAAACTGCTATCGACGCTGCAGTGCGCGAGGTAAGAGAAGAGACAGGACTGAATATTGATGTATCTGATCTCAACGTGGTAATAGATCTTGCTAGTAGAAACACGGAGGGCCAAAAGATCCGAATGTTTGTTGCTCGAGGTTTTGATGCAAAGAATGTGATTGTGTCAGAGGGTAGGGGTATGGCGGAAATGAGCCTTGATGAAGCGCTAACGTCTGATAAAGTTACAGAATTTACAAAAGAAGCATTATCGAACCTTGATAGTGCATACACAGGAAACGGACGCCTTGTAAACTCCGACTTCTTAAACGGCCTCGACGTCGAGTCTGCGAAAAAGAAGATGATCGCGTGGCTTGAAGAGAATAAGGTTGGGGAAGGGAAGGTGAATTACCGGTTGCGGGATTGGGTTTTTTCTAGACAGCGATACTGGGGTGAGCCTATTCCTTTGGTGCACTGTGAAAGTTGCGGATGGGTTCCGGTTCCTGTTGACCAGTTACCAGTTGAGCTGCCAGATGTGGAGAAGTACGAGCCGACGGATTCGGGTGAGTCTCCTTTGGCGGCTATCACGGATTGGGTGAATACAAAATGTCCTAAGTGTGATGGTGACGCTAAGCGCGAGACGGACACAATGCCAAACTGGGCCGGGTCGTCTTGGTATTTTATGCGGTACATCGATCCGCACAACAGCGAGGCTTTTGCAGACGCCGACAAACTTAAGCACTGGATGCCGGTGGACTGGTACAACGGCGGGATGGAGCACACGACGCTTCACTTGTTGTACTCGCGTTTCTGGAACAAGTTCATGTATGACCGAGGACACGTGCCTGTATCCGAGCCGTATGCAAAGCGTACGAGTCACGGTTTGATTTTAGCGGAAGACGGATCGAAGATGTCTAAGTCAAAGGGGAACGTTGTGAACCCGGACGACATTGTAGAAAAGTTTGGCGCAGATACTTTACGAGTTTACGAGATGTTTATTGGACCGTTTGGAGAGCCGGCGCCTTGGAGCGACAATGGTTTGATGGGAGTAAAGCGGTTCTTGGATAAGTCGGCGCGGTTGAGTGAGATGATCGTGGACGCAGAATCCGAGCTCGTTACCAAATCGTTGCATAAGATGATCAAGAAAGTGGGAGAGGACATTGAGGCGATGCGGTTTAATACTGCGGTGTCGGCGATGATGATTTTTGTGAATGACGTCACGGGTGAAGAGGGGATCACTAAGGAAAGTTTTGAGAC
>JABMPK010000029.1 GCA_013203725.1 Candidatus Uhrbacteria bacterium
AATGTGTTCACACATAAAAGCATTGAAATATGGTGAGCAAGGAAGACGATAACAAGAAAATCGAGGAAGAAGCCAAGATGATTGGTAAGAGATTGGCTTTGTTAATGGCTGCGTCGTCACTTGATGATGAGGTTAAGAATGCCTACATGACGCTGCTCCCAGAGATGGAGATGGAGCAGATCGATCAGTTAATGAAGATGTTGGAGAGGAATGTACAAGACGCCGCTGAGATAGAGGCTGCTAGTCTCGTGAAAAATCTAGAGGGAATCAAGGCGGACCATGCGAAGAAGGTTGCAGAAGCTGAGCAACGTGCCCTAAAAGAGATGGAGACAATTGAAACTATATTAAATGACGTAGAAGGAGTTTAGGTATGGGAAAAGAAAAACTAGTACAATTGTTGCAGCATGGGTCGCTTGACCGTGAGACAAAACTAATGATTGTTGACCTATTTGCTTCTGGTCTTGATGCTGAGTTAGAGGTAGATATAGTACAGCTACTGACAGATTGGGACGCAGCAGACAAGTCTATCGATGCTGTCATGACGAGCAAGTTGGATGCTGTTAAGGCTAAGTACGATGCGCGTGAGGCGGAGCTGGACGAAAGTTCTGTAGACGACATTGAATCTGCAGCTGAAGACATATCTAAAGAACAGAAAATCGCAAAAATTCAAGCTGATCTTGGTGCGCTATGAAGGGTGAAGGTAACGGACCAGCTCCGATGGAGGAGAGTGAGTTGGAACAAGAATTTTTCGGTGATGGCAACGAGCTTTCAGATTCTGAAGAGGCGGAAGGCACCGCTGAAGCGGATGTTGAGTCTGGAGACGAAGCTGCGATGGACACCGCGGAGGTTGGTGTAGAGGAGGGCGAGGAGAATGAGCCTGTCAGTGTACGCGATTGGCTGTTCGGTGCTTTTAAATCTACCGCAGACCGAATCAAAAATAGGTTTACAGGCGAGGTTGGAATTGAGGATCAGGAGGATCATGAGACAACAAAGACAGAATTTGCTGGAGCTGTTGCTGCGGGCTTGGTTGGTATTGCGATGACGCGTACTGGAACCAAGTTTTTTGCAGACATGCCCCAGTATCTTTCTCAGAAGTATTTTACGAGCAAGGAGAGGAGTAGCATAATGTCTGCTATTGAGAGTTCTGATCTTGGAGTTGAGAGCGAGGATGGGGAGAGTGCGGTTGAGGCAAAGAATAAGGCTATTACCGAGAGGATTAACAAATCAACTTTTCTGACAGAGGGGAAGAAAGCGGAGTTGATTGATAGGTTGACGGGCATATCAGAGAGATACCAGGGCGAGTATGCAGCGCTCGACGAAGATAGAAATAGGGAATTCGCAGAGGTTTTGGAAGAATCAATTCAATCGCGTATTTCTAATACCGCGATGCTGAAAGAGACTCTCAACACCGCAATGATCGCAACCGGCGTTGCCACATTGAGAACTGTCGGCTATTCGGCTGTCGCCTTGTACGAGAGGCACAAGACTGTGTCATCTGAGATGAAAGAAGGTAAGAGAACAGGTAGCTACTTTAGCGAGTTGGTCGCAGGGGGTGCAAAGGAGACGTGGAATGACCTGACCAAGGGAGGCGATGGGGAGACTTTGATGAAAAGGAATATTACTCGTGCAAAGGCAGCGGGGATTCTGTTGCGCGGTGCAGCTCTTGGACATCTGGCAGGAGCCGAGATCTTTAGTGACGAGAATATTACTGGTGCTATCTCTAAATCACTGGATGTGTTTCAAGAAAAGGGAGTGGCTGGTGGTATTGCCGCACATTTGGGAGAGCATTTTGGCTCTATGTTTGGAGGTGGGGATGTTGAGACGGGCGACGGTGCAGACGGCGAGTTGGTCGACGATGATTATGTTGACCAGGGTCCTGAGCAATTTGTTGATGACGATGCGCCAGATGTGGTAGAGGGTGTTGGCGGCGTGGAGGCTCCTGAGATAACAATACTGCACGGTGACGAGTTGGAACGCGCTACGGTTGGTGCGGACTCAGGCCACAACAGTATCATCGCACTGCTGAAGAATCAGATCACCGCGGATCCAGAAAAATTTGGGTTTGAAGGTGATTCAGATGATCTGAATGACTGGGCGTTGGATCAGGCGACTGATGCTGCTCGTGACGGAGGGCTATTGAGCTCAACTGGTGACGTTAGGTTGACATCGGGTTCGATAGACAATTTGATCGTTCAGGCTACGGAAAAAGACGGCGAGATTGGTGTTCATTTCATTGACTCAAATACAGGTAAGCCTTTGGATGTAGAGGGGCTCCAGGATGCTGGATACACCTATGAGCATGGTGATGTTGATGGTAGTGCGGTTGAAATTGCTGCCGAGCCTAGCGCTGTAGAGACTGCAGAACCAATCGCCCCAGAGGAACCGGCCGTCGAGGAGGCGTTGGAGCCAGTGTCTGACTTGACGGCCGAAGCTGTAGTTGAGCCGGAAGTTGCAGCGGTTGAGGAGCCTGAGCTGTCAAAGGCTTCGGTTGAGGCAGCTGTTCGAAGCGAGGCGGTTGATTCATTCGACACAGAAGAGGTTGCTGATGTCGCCGAGACTGGTACCGGAAGCAAATTTGAGTTCGACTGGGATCGGAGCAGGATGGAGGACACCGATAATTCAACAGCATTGGCGAGTAACTTCTTTACCGAAACATTTGGCACCGCGAGAGAGGTTGCTTTGAAGGCCTTTGCGCAGCATGAGATAGGAACGTGGCTGAAAGACGGCCATGTGCCAATAGATGGCGACACGGTTCAGTTCAATAGACAATTTATGATATTGACCTCGATAGAGAACTCGTCAGGCGGAAGGACCTATACGGCTACTGCGGAAGGAATTTCTGTATTGATCGATGTTCCAAAAGAAGCGATAGACAGAGCAGGGTAAAACCAAAAACTACCGACGTTTGTCGGTAGTTTTTGTTTTTCCTGCATTGGGTAATTACATGTTTCTTGATGCTGCATGTGTTCCAGCGATCCACCCTGACATCCAACACAGCTGTAGCGAAAACCCTCCTGATGGTCTGTTTATGTTTATTGTGTCACCGATAAGATATAAGTTTGGGAAAAGTTTTGAAGTCATGCTTTCAAAGTCGACTTCTTCGGGGATAACGCCACCATCCGCGACTATTGAGTACGCGAATCCCTTCGTGTCTGTGATGGGGAAGTTTAGATCTTTGAGAATACGGACGAGTGTGTGACGTTGCGCTTTAGAGACCGAGCTTACCTTAAGCTCACCGACGCCAGGCTCCATGAGACCGATGACAGTGTCGCCGAGCTTGCTTTGCACGAGTTCTTTCATGATTCCTTTCAGCAACTTCTTCTGGTTACGATCAAGAATAGCGCGCACCATGCCGTCCAACATCTTGAATGTTCGATCAGGGTAAAGGTCTATAGACGCAGAGATTGGACCACCTTTCAAAAGATCTTTAGCAATGCGCGCGGCGTTGATCACGGTCGGTCCGGATATTCCAAAGTGTGTAAACAAAATGCGGCCGCGTACCTCGTGCATCACCTCGTCGTTCTGTACGAACTTGAGCGTTACATTGTCAACGGTCGTGCCGGTAAGATCGTGCACCCACTTGGTAGGGGACTTAAGTGGAACAAGGCTTGGGTCTGGATCTTTTACCGTGTGACCGATCGAACTCAACATAGACAACCCCTCACCGGTCGACCCAGTATCTGGAGCTGCAAGTCCACCTGTTGCCAGGATTATCTTGTCTGCGTGGAATGTTCCCGACGTTGTTGTGACTCCTACAAGTTTCTTATCTTCCATTACTAGGGAGACCACCTCGGCATTGAGCTTAACGTTAACATTTCCACTTTCTTCTATATAGTCAATCAATACTTTGCAAACATCCTCAGCCTTTTCTGATTGTGGGAACGCGCGTTTGCGAGCCTCGACCATGAGCGGGAGCCCGCGACCTTCAAAGAAGTCAAAAGTGTTTCTTACACTAAATTTAGAAAGTGGTAGTTCCAAGAACGGCTTTGCATCCTTGAAGTTTTCTATAAAAATATCATTATCAAACTCAGCGTTTGTAATATTACAACGCCGACCACCTGTGATGCTAAGTTTTTTTCCAAGACGATTATTCTTTTCGAGTATCAGAACCTTAGCTCCAACCTCTCCAGCGCGCCCAGCCGCCATCATCCCAGATGGTCCGCCGCCTATTACAATAATGTCGTACTTTTGATCATCCATGTGATGCATAAGTAACAGTTTATCAGCTAAAAGTCAAGGTGTCATAAACAAAAACCGCCAGGCTTGCCCGGCGGTTTTTGTTTAGTCCATGAATCTTAGTGTTGACTTTGTTTTCTTGCGCCTCCAGATCCAGTACCCAAGCGGGATAATAAACCAGAATGTTGCGGTTAAGAACACTATAGCCATCGATGTCATGAAGACGAACATGATTAGAATGGATTGGAATAACCCAGGATCGCTGTATCCGGCAATAACTCTCTTAACGTCGTACGAGCTTGTGGACCAAAGTGATGGCATCTTTTCTAGCGTGACAATTACATCAACATAATCCACGTCATCCTGAATCTTTTGCCGCGCCTCGTCTGTAGGAGCTCGCATAAGGTCTAGCGTCCGGGACACTCCGGCTCCGTTAATGGAGAAGTACTTGTCTTTGCTCGCAAGATCTTGGATTCGGTCTTGGAAGCGTTCAATGTCGGTCTGAGGAATAGTTACAACAATGTTGAAGCGGTTCACAGTATCACTCACACGCTCTACGCTGCCTTCGTATAGTGTGAAGAGATCCTGAACATTCTCTTTGTCATCAAGATCCTTGGTCAGAACCCTATACTGTCGATTTTCTTCTAGAGACGTTCCGTATGTGTCCTGATACTCAGCGATCTCATTTTTAGATACGTTCCGTTTCCAAGGCATGCTAGGAATGTAAGATCTTCCTGAGCTCAGTCCAGTTTCTCCTGAAAGTCCGGACGCGTCACCTAACGTATTTGATACATCGCTAACAAGCACATCGTCGTAATAAGTATCGATCATCTGCGGTTGGCGCACTTGATTTGCTACGACGATCAGCACAAATACTGCGAGCACACCTCCCATCGGAGCCAAGAACCATTTCCAGTTTCTGGGGCTGGTCTTAACGTGTACCGGCGCGGGAGATATGAGCTGCGCGCGTAGGGAGGATTGATGGTTGGGGTTAGATGAGCGAAGCGTGGCGCCAATATTTTGTAGACGTGCCTTTGTAGCTTCCTCTTTGTCCGTTGGTTTGTAGGTCATAAAGCTTTTTGGCATTTCTTAAGTGCGCGTCGCAATAGTTGCGCGAGCGTGTTGGGCTTCACCCCGGTCAATGCAGAGATATCTTTGTAAGAAAGCCCCGCGATATATTTGAGTTGGATGATTTCTTGTTCTTCTTTTGAAAGAGTTTCAATAACGCTCCACATACGCTTGATCTCCACATTGGACTCTTCCTTGTCTTCTTGTCCAATCAAGATATCGAGCGCACCGTCTACGAGAGGTGCGAGTTTCTCCATCGCTGAATCCTCAACAAGGTTTACGCGCGACAACTTCTTCCCCTCGTCGATCATCGTGTGTTTTGCAATCGTAAACAACCACGAACCGATAGTGGCGCCTCGTTTAGGTTTAAACGTATGCAAATGCTGCAAAGCTTTTACAAACGTCTGTTGAACAATATCCTCGGCCCGTTCCTTCTGCTTAGTTCTTACTAGAACGTAGGCGTAGAGCTTGGGATAGTACTCATCGTAAATTTCTAGCATAAACGAATGAATTGTAAATCATGCATTGCAAATCAAGAACCAATTTACAATTATAGAATTTAGACTTTGATCTTGAATTATAATTTACAATTTATAATTGCCCGATCTCCTACAAGTATAACGATCTAACCAGGAAATATGACAAACCACAAGCTAAAATCAAAACCACTGATGAATACCAGTGGTTTTGAAAGACATTCTATTATGTTCAGTGTTCAATCTGGAACACGCTTCCCATGAGAGAGCTCAGACTATCCATAAGAGAGATACTGTCTATAATCTCAATCTTGGCACCCGAAACAGCGTATCCAAAGTTCTGTGTAGCAGAAAAAAAGTCCTGTTCGTTCCCAGCACTATCAACAACTCTCCACCCTGCACGTATCAAGGTCTTATCTGCTCCAACGTGTACGGTTGCAACAAGCTGCTCGCCGGGCTTTAGATGAATCTTGATCCGTTCGTCAACTTTGTCAGGCGTGTAATTTTCTGAACTAGTATTAATATTTACAAGACCGCTTTCGTTAAGTCTGCTGAACAGTTTGTCTACATCGCTGCGCAACATGTGTTTTGGAAGATGCAGGGAGAACGCTGCGCCGTCAGGTCCTTCGATCGCCAACATTACTTGCACCTTGACACCACCTTCGCCTGAGCGGACATAACCATTCACTATCTCTGCCATCTGATCAGCAACATCTCCGTCTGTTATCAGAGGGTAAAAACTATATTCGTAATGCTTCTGAGTTTCAACTGGAGGCTGAGCCTTGCTTATCTCCTTCTCCTCACGATAGTCTGCACCTGTTGCTTCTCTACGCTCTCTTGGTCTATCAGCCATATTATCGTTGAATATAATTAAAACGCATACCAATCAAAGTCGTCCGAACTATTGTACATCAATCCCACTGTATACGAATCGAGTAAACTTTCTGCGGAATCTGCGAACGTCTCGAACGCGTTATAGGGAACTATGTGATTTTCCTGCACACCGTGGAAGTCAAGATCAGTTTCTGGAACCTGTCGCCTTGCTCCGTCTCTAACATGCCAAACAACAAGGTTATCGTCGCGAACCAAGAATTCGTTTGGATGTGCGCTCGATGAAAGATCATCTCCGAGTGTGTATCGTGGCCAGTCTGTTGGTGAGATGTCTCTGACTCGATCCGCCCAGTCGTCACCATAGAAAAGTTCTGCCGTGGCCTCGTCTGGAATTCGTCGTAGAACTCCACCACGTTCAACTGCGTATACATCATTCACGCTTTGTATCTTAACAAGCCATGTTCCGTGATGCATAGGCATTGTTGCGCCCAGAGAGTACGTAGCCATTGCAGACGGGCTGAGTTCCTCGACAGCATCAAAATCCTCGAACCACGAGAAGTATGTTGACTCGCCAGAGAACGGTCGGCGTTTCCCTTGGTCGTCGATTGCATATACCGCGGTGTCGTATTGAGTTGACGGATCGCCGTCGCTCACAAGCTTTATGAGTCGCGGGTATGTTGAATGTCGAGTGGAAGTCTCGGTGTGCGAGGTTTCCTCTGTCGGAAAGTCGACAACAACGGGATCGTCGCCAGGAGCATCTGGCTCATCTGGTAGGTCGATAGGCGTCGTGTCTGCCGGAGTCGTGTCGACAGGCTCCTCGGCGGCGATATCGATCCAGACAGAATCAATTCCGAACAATGGCTCTTCGGGAATTATCCGTATGCGATCGAATGCCACTCCGTTGATATTAGAGATCGTTTCTGTGCCTGTTGGAGAGTTGCCAAGGAATGTAACAAGGGCAGTGTGCTCAATGCTTGCGCCATTCATGAACAGCACTGTCATTGAATAGAAGTCGGTCGAGTCAACTGTATACTGCATTACAACATCACCACTCGATACCTGAGGAAAACCAGGTTCAGCCCAGGCGCTTGTTGAGTTAAACGTGGTATACGCGCCGTCCGGAGCACCAGTTATATGCCCAGGGTCCGTTGTATTAGATGTAACCGCGACGTGGCTGTAGATGCTCTCAGCCGATCCTGCGTTTGGAATAAGGAACAAAGAGAGGATAAAAAGAGGAAGGAGTTTTTTCATATGCATACATTATACATATTTTTACCAATATGCGTGATTGTTGGCCAAACCATCGGTTACCATTGACATTTCCCCAATTATTGCTATATTCACTGTGAACGGAGCGTCGAAGACGTTAGTTCGGAAATACAACTTAGCCTAAGGGCGCAACTAGGAGGCTGCAGTGCAGACTCGCACGATTACTCTGCCGGCTACCTTCGGGAAGTATCGGCTGATTAGATTGCTGGGAAAGGGAGGCATGGCGTATGTCTACCTTGCAGAGATTGTTGGAGACCACGGATTTTCGAAGGAAGTGGCACTCAAGCTGATCGACGGCGAGGCTGCTGGAAGCGAAGCGAAGATCGAGGCGTTGGTGAACGAGGCGAACGTTGGTGGGAGGCTGAGGCATCCCAACCTGGTCGACACATACGACACGGGTGAGATTGACGGACGCAGGTTCATTGCGATGGAGTACATTGAAGGTTGGACGCTCGAGGACCTGATCCTCAAGCACACTCAGCCGGACAATCTGCTTCCAACGACCGTGATCGCAGAGATCTTGCTCGCGATGTGCAAGGGTCTGGGTCATGCGCATGAGCGCTGCGGAGACGATGGCGAGCTTTTGAACTTGGTCCACAGGGACCTGAAGCCCGCGAATGTCATGATCACCAAGGATGGTGTGGTGAAGATTCTGGATTTTGGCATCGCCAAGTCCACGGAGAATCCCTACCAGACAATGGTGGCCGGCACGACCAAGGGTACCCCTCAGTACATGTCGCCAGAACAGGTGACAGGGGAATCGATGGACGGCCGTAGCGACATCTTCGCGCTTGGAATCGTGTTGTATCAGATGTTGACCCGAGAGCTGTTGTTCGAAGGTGAGACTCTGTACGACGTGATGACCGCTGTGTTGAGTGACAACAAAGAGGACGAGCTTGCGGCTATCGACGCCGACTTCCCGATGCTCGCAGGAATCCTGCGGAAGTGTTTGAAGAAGGAGCGCGACGACAGGTACGCGTCCGTCGAAGAGATGCTGGACGAGATCAGCTTGGCACAGGCTTTGTCGAGTGGGTTGTCGCTGGAAGCATGGCTCAGACGGCTCGTGCGGAAGTCCGATACACCTACGGCCGACGAGGTCCCGGCGTTGAAAGTCACGCCGGAGCCGGTTTGCGATCCCGATTCGCTTACGTCGGTTCACGCAGACTCAGTCGCTCCTCTTACCGCTGAGGAGATGATCTACCACGACGAGGAGGACTGCGAAGAATGGGACGTGTCAGCACCGAAAGTATGGACGGCTGCCAATAAGCAAAGTGATGTTGGCAGCACGCGCATGCAAAAGACGATTCCCAAGAAGCCTGTTTCAAGGCTGACCTGGGCAATCGTGGCGGTATGTGTGGCGTTCCTGATGCTGGGAGTCTGGATGGTTGTGCCTTCTGGTGACGATGGTGTTGCAGAAGCGGTCGCGGAGGCGGCACCTGACAAAGTTCCAGAGCCGACGGTGGTTTTGGAGTCCCAGCCAGAGCCTGGTGATCTGGAGGTGCTCAGTATCGCGCTCCCGGAACCTGCGCCTACGCCAAAGCAGGTGCTGAGAACGGCGCGAAAGCCCGATCCAACGCCTGCGCCGGTTGAGAAGCAGGATGGGTACGGAACAGTGACAATCGGCAGCAAGCCGTGGTCTACCGTCTTCATTGACGGCAAAGACTACGGACGAACGCCGGTTATCGGACAGGAGGTCGCCGAAGGAACTCACACAGCGCGCCTGGTTTGCGGGAGTTGCCCAACGCCAAAAGAGCAGGTGATTGAGTTCACTATTGGTCGGGGTGAGGACTACAAGCATGTTGCCACCCGATTCTAAGCGCATCCGTCGACAAACGACTTCACGTACTCGTGAGATCGCATGTCGGTCTCACGGGTGCGTGTTTTTTTATACAAAATGACCGAGAACAGTCTCGGTCATTCATTTTTTAGATTTACTTAGCTTCCTCACTCCCAGACTCTAATCGACTTTGAGCTTCGGGCACCACCGTCTCTCGCAACCACTGTCTTGGGTCACCTTGGTAAGAATAACCGTCTTCTCTACCATCAATATCCGCCAGGATTTCATTACCTTTCTTTTCATCCAACACTTCTCTTATTGCTCCTGCGAGTTCCGGATTTGCAGTCGCACTAGGATCGAACTTAAATGAATACACTTCACCTCCCTTAGGCGGGAAGTAGACTCCAAAATCGATCCCTTGAAGATCTTCTCCTCCCCAGTCTCCACCAGAATCCCACATATCAGGAGAAGCTTCTTGAGGAGCTTCTGGCTGCTCTTGCGCCTCCATGCTACTTGGCGCAACAAAGTCTTCTGCGCCCTCTTGATGTCCTTGTTCGTGGTTCATATCACCTATCGCATATATGATTTATTGGATAAATTATAGCATATCCAAATGTGTGCTAAGATACTCGCAATATACTTATAACAAGCTCGAATATGAAACAGAAGTTTATGTTGTCTGCAATTATGATTCTTGCAGTTTTGCTCAGCGGACAGTCGGTTTATGCGGCTGAGGTGGATGCGGTTAACGGTATTGATGCAGAGCCCTTTGAGAATACTGGTCCTGTATGGGGGCTTTACGAGTTTGTTGAAAACGCGAGTGTGACGGTCACCGACATAGTGGTTTCTTGTGACGGGGAAAATGCAACAGCGACTTTAAACTTAAGTGCAGATAATGCAAAGCGGTACTTGCTGTCTAGGGATAGTGCGTTAAGTGCTGCTTCATGGGAGCTTCTGACTGATGGGTCAGTTAGCGTTGACTGGACGTTCGATGTTGCAAGCGGGACTGCAGAAATCTTTTACATGTTTGACAGTGTTCACGACAATGCAACGCGTTTGAAGAGCATGAATATTGATCTTGGCGACCTTGAATTTTGTAACGATGCTGAGGTCGAAGAGACACCGTCATTCGTCATGAAAAAGTCTCCATACAACGGAGAGTTCGAAATAGTGACACCTGTTGAAGAAGATGACCTGATTGTTGGGGAGAATTTTGACACTGTCTACCTACTGGACGATGGAGTTCGCCGCCCGTTCATGAACGAGCCGATTTACTACACATGGTACAACTTCCAAAGTGATGTAAAGACTGTCACAGATGCGACCCTGGGAGATATTCCTCTAGGTGCGCCGATGTTGCCAAAGCCAAGAGGCAAGATGGTAAAAGTTACATCATCGCCAACGGTTTACTTCATTTTAGAAAATGGTGGAGACGGTCAGTTGCTACCGCTGAAGGATGAGGAGCACGCACAGAAAGTTGGTGGAAGTCTTTGGATGGATAATGTTATAGATATTGACGAGACTCTGTTTGTAAGGTTTGAACGAGCCTAGCCGAGAGAATTCTAC
>JABMPK010000030.1 GCA_013203725.1 Candidatus Uhrbacteria bacterium
GATTTAAATCTGTCCCCCGCTAGTGTTTACTAGTAATTCGGTGAACACGAGCTAGTAGGGACGCCCTTCTGTGCGTCCGCGCCAGTAAACACCGGCTCGTAGGGACAGGTCGCGACCTGTCCATTCCAGCAAACACCAGCTTGAAGGGGAGGGATTCTTCCGCTCGCTCCAGCATTTCAAGAGACGCCGAAAGGCGTTTTTTTAGTCTTGTCATTGCGAACGGAAGTGAAGCAACCTAAATAAGTGAGCTCATGCGTAATGCTTAACAAGGTTGCTTCGTTCCTCGCAATGACAAGAAAAAACAAGAACACCCCACAAAGGCAGGGTGCCTTGTGGGGTGTGAGGTTGTGCCTACCAGTAGGTGGCGTCCTCTTCGTCGAACTCTTCAACGTCAGGGTCTTCGAACCAGTGTCCCCCTTCTTCCTCATCCTCGAGATCCCAGACCTCTTCGTCATCTACGAAGTCACCGGCGAACCGCGCTCGGTTTTCCTCGTCGATTGCGTGCTCGAGCTCGGTCATCTCGCCGCGCCCTCGGACACGCCGGGGGTCGGGGCAGGACGTCCAGTTCTCGCCGTCCTTGGACGACTCGAACCGGAAGTCGGTGCGGATCATCCCGCCGTCGATCTCGCTTTGTCCCAGCGAGTCGGCACCCATGATCTGTGACCGCGGGTGCTTGCGGTTCAGCTCGTCCAGGTCGCTGCCGACCCAGAGAACCTTATCCTCGCCCTTGACCTCGTTGAAGGTCTCGATCTTGATCACTCGGTACATGGTTTCCTCCCAACGATGCTCGGCATCGGCCGTGTATTCGACTTCGCACAATATAACAAAAACCCGCCCATGTCAACCCTCGCACTCCACAAAACCGCCAAGATTAGCGGAATCTGAAATTTTGCTTTGGTTTTTCACCTAAACCTAGCACCGCTTGGACTTGACAACCCCGCTGTGGTATGGTAATTTCATATCTTCCCCCATGAAGCCAGCACACACGACAAGCATGGGGACGTCTTGTAGGTAAACTCAGGCTTCGGCTCGACTTTACCTTCGCTGCCGTCTTCTTGTGTGCTGCCTTCATCCGGGAAAACAAACAGAACGCCTCTCGGCGTTCTGTTTGTTTTCAATTAAGAAATTTATAATTGTAACTTGAATCTTGATTTACAATTTATAATTTAAAATTGCTCGCTACTCCACCACCACCGCTTCCTCCACAACTTCCTCCTCCACAACTTCGTCAACAATATCTCCGTCAACAACTTCCTCTTCAACCGCTTCAACGAGTCCACCGTCTTCATCAACCGACTGACCGTCGGACAACCCTACTAAACATATTGTTGGCAGAGGGCGATAGTGTGATTCATACACGACTTCTTCTACTGTACCGTCAGATCGCTCAACAATATATGTGAACGACGTGTTGGCACCTGGGTGCGCTCCCTGACACTTTCGTGCACCTGGTGGTAGGTCTGCTGTGTACGTTGTCTGCGTTGGCCCTGCGCCAATCCAATTCTTAACTATTGGAGGAGTGTAGTAACCTTTGCGTCCGTCGTTTGTACCCCAAAAAGTGAACGTTAGCTGGCCCGTCTCTACATCCAGGTTGTTCATCATGAGTATATAGTTGCCTGTGTCGTTTACAAATCTAAAATCTGGTGCCGGATCGTAGAGTGTTGCATCTGTCCCCGGGTTTCCATTAGT
Source organism: Candidatus Uhrbacteria bacterium (assembly GCA_013203725.1). GTDB lineage: Bacteria > Patescibacteriota > Patescibacteriia > UBA9934 > UBA11717 > JABMPK01. The sequence goes on from JABMPK010000030.1 coordinate 1,690, forward strand.
TGCATCATTGTAATATCCCACTACAAGACTGTGATTTCTTCGTTGTGTAATCTTGAGCCCGGCGTTCATGACAGCTCGGAAAACAGTTGTACCAATCTGACAAAGTCCGCCACCAACCTCTGGTTTAATCTCGTCTCCCTTTATTACTAGTTCAGGAAGGTAACCATCTGCAATTGTGAATGGCCTTAGTTGGTTAATGAGAGAATACTCTACACCTGGAGCTATCAAAACCCCGTTGAGTTTTGATATTCCATGTCGAAGATTATTTATACGGTTTGATGGACTTCCAGAAAAGTCCGACGCTCCAACACCGAGTATTTCCGTAATACCAAGGTCATTAACCGAGCCTGTTGGTATTGCGGGCTCAACTGTGTCGACTGTGATTTCTATACTCTCAATCTCTTGGTCATGCTCAACTTGAGATATTTCAAATGCCTTGTTCAACGAAGCGACCGTAGTCTCTACGTTAACAGAACGGCCGTCTTTGCTTGGTCTAAACTCGTTCACTCGATCACCAGTAACACTAAATCGTGCATCTTGAGCTTCATTGTTTATAGCTTCGAGTATCGGTTCAAAGAATTTATCAATCTCGTCATTTACTATAAGTACAAGTTTGTCGCCATCTTTTGCAACTACCAATGCTAGTGCGAGTGTTTCTGCGTCGAGCGCAAACTCGTACTGGTCAAAGCGTCCACCATCGTAAACAAGTTCGTAAGGTGCAGACTCTAATGTCATTAGCGCCTCGTCTTTTAGAGACTCAACTTCTGCATACGTGAGGGTAGGTATGCCATCGACTACAGCAATGCTAAGTGACTCCATGCCGAGGTCTGACAATGATTGTGTGAGTCTGTCTGACGCTTCGTCAAGATCGAACGCGCGACCTGAGTGGCCTTCCGTGACCTCGATCATCCATGCCTCTTCGTCCTCGTTGAACGTGATTTCAAACCCGGGCTCAACTGCTGGATCGTAGTACTCGCCAAAATATTCTAAGAGCTGGTCTTGGATACTTATTTTGTCTGTCTCCACTTCTACGTTAACTACTGGTCTTGCAGTAGCGGCGTGAGCGACCTCCCAAACTTGCTGTAAGAATGACCCGCGCCGTCCAATAGAGAACGCTTCACTTAATGCGGCGTCGGTATTCAAGATTACAAGATCACGGGAAAGGTCTGGATCGTCCTGTGCGATTGCTCGAAGTGGAATTGTTTTTGTTGAACCATTTATAGATACCTCAACACCGTCCGCAAAAAGATCGTCAACACGTTTGTTCACCATGGCGCGGCCGTTGTCCTGAGTTTGGCCGCCAACATTGATAGTGCCGACCGACACTCCTGGGTAGAAGCTGCCATTGTATGCGTATGCGTATGCTGCTCCACCACCAGCAATAAGCGCTATCACCAAAACTACGCCACCAATAATGAGCGCGATCTTTTGATGTTTAATCTTTTCGAGTAGTGTCTTCATTCCTTTGGGTTCAGCACTGAGTTAAGCATTGCTTTTGCGATACTGTCGTGGTGTTGCTCGGCGTCTTTAGAGTTCATGACTGCTACAAACACTTCGTCTCCCGCCTTCGCGTTTTCTAAATGTTCTTTTGGCCATGTGAGCGTTTGATCCTGAATAGACAAAACGACCGAAGATTCGGTCACCTTTGTTACTTTTGCTGATTGTGTATTCATAACTAGTCCTTAACTGGTATTGAGATACCTCCTTTGTTTGCTTTTGGCAATGTGATTGTAAGCACGCCGTCTTTTAGCTCTGCGTCGGCACTCGTTGCCTCAACATTAGCAGGTAAGATAATCGTTCTCGAGAAAGCACCCCAGAAACACTCTTCGTAGTGCATCGTGGCAGACTCCATTCGGCTATCCCGTTCTCGCGAACCTCTTATTGTAACCATGTCCGCGTTGACGTAGATGTTCAGGTCCTCCGCCTTAACTCCGGCGATAGCTGACTGTACCACAATGCTGTCATCGGTCTCGAAAATGTCAACAGAAAGCTGCCCTTCGGCAACATCTGGCCAATCTTCTTGTTTAGTTCCAACTGAAAGCTTGTTGCCATCCATATATGCTCTTCATTATAGAGGAAAAACCAAGGTATCGATAGGGAATATCTGTGGATTGTTTGCGTATTGACTAAAGTCGGGATTTTCGATATTATCCCGCTCTCCAATATCTCCGATGAGGGGACCAACCGACCTTAAGGTCAACTAGAAGAGGTGGGCGAACGAACATGGCTGATGGGATTTGTTTGAGGGGAAGTGATTCGGTGCTTGGTAGTGAGAGGACATCAGCTGACGGTGTTCTGGACCTCACCCTGCTGATGGTGAGCCAGGAGCTTCGACATGTCAGCGGCATTCCGCCTGTGCAGGTGGAAGGGGTGAGTCGAGGAGGGGCGCTGATTCCAAATATCGCGTTGTTGGTTAGCGAACCGACACGATTCGAGGCGAGGGGCGCGTAGGACTTTTCCCGTGGGGCCAACTGCTCCACGGGATTCTTTTTGACAGATCATGATGAGCACCGTCCGATATTCATGAACCCAAGTGGAGGCGGTATGTCGGGGCAC
>JABMPK010000031.1 GCA_013203725.1 Candidatus Uhrbacteria bacterium
CGGAAGATGTTCTATATAGCAAATGGATCACACGAGCTACTAGCCATTATCACTATTTCGTTTTCGCGGAAGCTCGTCTCAAAACAACAACCTTCCCAAACTGATCAGTCGCCCTTCCGTTGTGTTCACGCTTAAAAGAAAAGTCCCAAAGAAACGGTTCCACATCTATCTCGCCGAGGTAACGGGTGCCACATATGTCGCACTCAATTTTAAACTGTTGATACCCGCTGGACATGTCTATCTCAGACATTCCTGGGAGCTCCATAAGCTCGTCTGGGATCTCGTCTCCCCCATCACCATTCCTTGGAAGAAAATCTGTATATACAGAGCTTGGAATCTTGGAACACCTTGGACAGTCTTCAACTAATATCTTATCTTTCTTTGGCATAAACTAATTTTATAAACTCACAAACGTACAAGCGTCACCTGATGTGTAAAAGGAAGACCTGAATCGTTAAATTCGTACCACTCTTCTTCTGCAGTATAGGTTATTTTGCAATTTGCACATACAAGATTCATTGTATGGCATGCATCACGTATCTGCATAGCCAAACCGTCTCTGTCAGTCAGATGCTTAATTTCGTGCGGTAGAGATCCGGATTTCAGCAGATCAAACACCTGTCGATCCTCTAGTGACTCACATTGTTTGCAATAATTTGTCATAAGCATGATTAACTAACAAGACTCTCTATCTCTTCTTGCAATTTTATCCACTCGCGATCCAGCTTATCCAACTCACGCTTCAACTCCTCTAGACGCATGGCCTTTGGTGGTGCGTAATCTGTTGGGTTTTCGAAGAAGTACTTCATAATCTCCCCTTTCTCCTGTTGCAACTTCCCCATTTGTGTTTCTGCGCGTTTGATTGACCGCTGTAGCTCACGAACTCGTAATCGAGCTTCTTTGCGTTCAAGCTTGTCACGCTCGCGGTCCATCTCCTCCGACGACAAATTAATGTCTTCCAACTTCGTATCCTCGTCAGCAAGTTCTGCAAGATACTCGACGTATGCCGGGTAGTCACCTCTGAACTCGCGGACTGAATGATGACGAACCTCAAGGATCCGATCAGCAAGCGCACCCACGAAAGTTCGGGCGTGAGATACGAAGATCACGGTTCCTTTATACCTCTTGAGCGCGAGTGCGAGCCCTTCAGCTGTTTCAACGTCCAAGTGGTTCGTAGGCTCATCCAGTATCAGCACATTATGATTGCGTAACAAAATTCCAGCTAGCGCTAGACGTGCTCGCTCTCCACCAGACAGAACCGAGACTGGTTTATCCAAGTCATCACCTTGAAACAAGAAATTTCCCGCCATCATCAAGATCTGCTCGCCCGACATACTCGGGTTAGCGCTGGCTGTTAAGTGAGCCAGCACTTTGTCTTTGTCGTTCAATGAGGCGCTCGTTAACTGGTAGTAGTATCCAACATCCGCATGCTTCCACCACTTCATTGACCCACTCAGTGGCTCGATCATACCAACAAGTGTTTTGAGAAGCGTAGATTTTCCACGACCGTTCTCTCCAGTTATTACAACTTTCTCTCCGCGCGACAATGTAAACGAAATGTCGTCAGCGATAACAGTCTCTCCGTATCCGATAGACAGTTCCTCAATCCTGAGCGCGGGTCCAGGGTGCACGATTGGCGACGGAATAGTAATACGAGTAGTAGCAAGGTCCGCATTGATCTTTACGATCTGCGTTCTAAGTCGCGAAATATGCTTCACTTTGTTCTTTGCACGCGAGGCCAGGCTCGCCTTTGCTCCAAATCTATCAACAAACTTTTGATGATGCTGCATCTCACGCGACAACTTCTTATTCGTGCGCTTTACAAACTCCACCTGCTCCGCTTTCCACTCTAGGAATTCTTGCACCTTACCTTTGTATGTCGTCAGACTGGAACGTTCGATCTCGTATGTAACATCACAAGTATTTTGCAAGAATGTCCGATCATGCGCCACCAGAATAAAGCTGCCTCGATAGTCAGCCAGAACGGATTCGAGCATTAGCAGTGTCTGTAAATCCAAGTAGTTCACCGGCTCGTCCAAGAACAACAAGTTTGGCTCCTGCAAGAACATGGCGACCAACTTAATTCGCATCTGATAACCTCCCGACAGCTCGTTGGGCGCTTTCTCCATGTGCTCTGTGTGCAAACCAAACTTCGCGCCCATTTTCTTTACATCCCAGACAGGCTTGCCACCTTCGCGCTCTAAGTACTCGAGCGTTGTTGTGTCACCTGGCAAAACCTCGTTCTGACGTATTACTCCAAGATGCGTCCAATCAAACATGAGAACATCTCCACTGTCCGCCTCCTCTTCACCAAGCAAAACCTTGAGCAAGGTCGATTTCCCCGCTCCATTACGACCGATGAGTGCGATCTTCTGACCTTCTGCAACCTGAAACGAGATGTTTTTAAGAACATCTTGTCTTCCATACATCTTTGAAATGTTTTGTACTTCTAATAACGGTTTTGCCATAGCTTCCAAAATCTACCAGTCTAGGCAGGATCGGTCTAGTTATCAAGAGTTATACACGGTTTAGACCAATTTCTCACGTTCGTGAGTTTTTGGTACAAACGGCTTAATACCTTCGATCGCCTTCTTTACACTCGTATTCATGTATAACGCGGCTAGCTTCAGCTTTCGCCTACTGAACGTGACTCCTGCGCTCGTCACCATACCAAATGGAACCTCATCGTTCTCCTCGAATGTTAACCCGAGTCCTCCATGTATCACCCACCCCTCCGGTCGAATGTCAGTCAAACTTATGTCTCTAAAAGCCCATCCGACTTTTTTTAAGTACTTTGTAGGGATCGAGTGTGGTTTATACCCAAACCATGTTCCAAAAGTAACGTTTGCGTGATCAATGTGAAGCATTACTGGTGGCTTAGCGAGATACTTCAGCATCTTCCAGATAATCAAACACGGTACGATAATAAAGAAGACTGCAAACATCACCCACGCGAACATCGGTGCCTCTTGCACATACTCTGGCTTGATAATGCTGTGTAATAATACAAGATCGAGTCCCAGAAAAAGAAATATGAATGCTATCGCTAAAAACACCGACAGTATCACCCGTCCAACTCGCACCTCAAAATATTGTTCATTATTTTTCATAAACCAAGTTTATCACAGCATCGCCAATCAAAAAACCGGCAATTGCCGGTTTTTCTTGAAACTAGAATCGTAGTGTCTCCGCTACTCCTGCAAGTGCCTGATCGTGCACTGTCAACTCGTAGTAACCAGTTGATGCAAGAATAATGTAGTGCGTTGTTCCGTCAGCCAGCTCGTGCTTTCGAGCATCAATGTCTCCAAACAACATGTCTGTTGAAGACTTGATACCTGCAAGACGCGCCTCAACACTTTCGTTTGTTGGAGCGTCAACCTTTGAGTACTTCATTGTAAGAAGTCGGTCCAATACGTTTTCACCCTCTGCAAACAACCAGATATCGTCACTGTTTACAATCACGAAGTTAGCAGTAGCCTCCTTTGGTTCGTCGTCTGGTCCTCTAGCAACTGTATACTGGTTATCGTCGTATGTGATGTAAAACCCAGGTATAAAGTTGTTGTGCAACTCAACAAGCCGCTCTTCAACTATGACAGGTACCTCTACCTCCTCTACCTCTTCGATGATAGCCACGGGAACTACAGCGTCATCCGATGCTGTGAACGAGCAACCTGCACCCAGTAGAATTAGACCTAGAAAACCTAGTGAAATAACTGAGAAGTTCTTCATATTAGTTTTTATTATTAATGCTGATATCTTACTACACTTAATCTACAATCCCAAGTCATCCAATACACAGGCTTCCTCGGTCCTAAGCGCGACTCGTGGCTCTGGTGTGTTGTTATCGTAAACCGTAAACTCTACGCACTCGTCAGACACCCATTCAACGCTGAACGTTGGTAACAAATCTGGAAGACCATCCGGATCACCATCAGTTGCCGTAATTCTCTCGGCAAACGAACGTATAACTGTGCTTTCATGTCTCTCTCCAAGCAGATCGCTCAGAACAAGAAACTGTCTATGATCACGAGACAAGTACTCGTCACTTATACTTGCAACATAACGTTGAGTTGGAGACAAAATATTAAGCATCTCTAGATCATTAAAGCCAGGATCTTTGACAAAGGTGGGCTCAAGATTGTCTACATCGTTCAGATCAATAACAAGCGGCTGGAACCTGTGCTCACGCTCTCCATGATATACGGCGAAAATTCTTCCGTCGTAATCGTCTGGCACCGCGTACAGTCGTAGTCCAACCGTTCTATCGTCCGTAATCTTGGTGTGCTCACCAGTTAATGGATTTGTAACTTCTATCACTGACTGATACTCGTCTTGAAGAAAGTACGGCTTTGGTGAACCGTCTAATATTCGTTGTATTAGCCCTGTGTCAAAAATGCTTTCTGGCTCGACCTCCTCCTCAACCACGGGTTCATCTAAAATAAGATCCTCATATGAATCCTTGTTGAAGTCTCCAAAATCTCCTAATGAATAAAATGAGATCACAATCGCGCCGATCGACAGAATAATCGACATGAAAATTGGTAGAATTAAGTTTCGTGGCACAACTGATTGTGCCGCCTTGGATTTTGATGCGGCCTTTGACGCTTTTTTGGGTCTCTTTTTTGAAGTTGTTTTCTTTGCCATATGCTCAAATTATAACATATCCACAGTTTTGAAGCCGTGTATTTATACATAAACATAAGCAATACGGCACAAAAGTGACTCTTTATTGGTAAATTCTGCCCATTTCGTAGTAGCCCACCTGAATACCTCTATAGTTCATTAGTCTTTATTTTCTTCACAATACGCCTTATATCCACCCTCAAGATTCCTTACATTTGTGTACCCCATTTCTTGCAACGCCTTGCCACACAATGCAGCGCGGCCTCCGCTTGCGCATTGCACAATAATCATCGCATCCTTCTTAGGTATAAGTTCCTCGATTTTAAATTCAAGAAAACCACGCGGAATGTGAACGGCCTCGTCAATGTGACCCGCGTCCCATTCATCCTTCTCTCGAACATCGATTAGTGAATATGGTTCGCCAGAATCAAGTAATTTTTTGTAGTCTGTACACGAGATTCCTGAAACTGCTTCTTTAGCTGCCGCGACAAGGTCTTGAGCTGTTTTAAGCATATTCTATATATAAGAACTTAATTTACAGTCTCACGATATCAACAGTTACAAAAAAGAAAAAGTTATTTATTGTATGTACGTATGTTAGAATGAACATATTATGAGGTATGTACACGCAATAAAGGGGGTTGGATTCGCTCTTATTCCAATAGCACTTGTAATCAAGTACGTTCCCGCTCCGACTGAGATTAGTGGAGTAGAAACAACGCTGACGGTTAGTACTTTTATTTTTGCGATCCTTGCGGGGTTCTACCTATCACGATCAAACAATAGATACGACGCGATGCGTGGTGTTACTGTTACTGAAGATGCTATCTGGTTGTCTTTTTATCACTCTTCAAAGTTCTACGGTAAAGCTTTTACCAATAAAATGCGGAAGATAATTGACAAGTACTATATGGTTTCGGTCGAGCTTGAGCTTGGACAAAACTATATGGCTACTGCGCCTTTTCTGACTGAAGCTTTTGACGCGCTGGTAGCTCTTAAATTCAAGAATGATGGCAAGAAGGAAAACGTGATTGATGATATGGTTATCATGTTATTAGAAATAGAAAAGAACAGAAACTCTGCTTCTATAATGTCAAAGGAAAAAATGGGGACAGGCCAATGGGCGATAATGGTTATTATCACTATGGTCATATTCGTAGCACTGTTCTACTTTAAGTCAGCTGAAATATTTTCTTTAGTAACCACCACACTTTTCGCAGGAAGTCTGATACTCGTCTTACTCGTGATGAGAGATTTACAAAATTTTAGGCTTGGAGGTAGACGAGTATTATATGAGTCTGCCCAGGAGATATTTGAAACGATGGGGCTCCCGCGTTACTACACACAGGAAATGCTAAAATTTGATAGCATCCCTGAACATGTTGAACAGTATCGCTTCGGAACAGTAGACAAGAAAGGTGAAAGAAAATTAACGCTTGTAAAAAAATAAACACCATCGGATTACCGATGGTGTTTTTTTATTTCTTTGTTGGTTTCATTGAGTACAGCCTCGTTGCCATCCATGTTGATATCGGTACCAGTAAAATTAGAGCGGCGGTGCCTGCAAGTGTGCGAACGATCTCCTCCGCTATAACTTCCTCGTTCAGGAGACGCATAAAGCCAAGGTCGTCTCTTAACGCGAACAGCAGGAAGATCGGCAAGGCTACACCAGCATATGCAAGTACCAGTGTATTTACGACAGATGCGATGTGGTGGCGACCAACGTTCATAGCCTGCTTAAACAACTCTCAGCTCGACAAGCTCGGATTTGCGATATTTAGCTCTGACA
>JABMPK010000032.1 GCA_013203725.1 Candidatus Uhrbacteria bacterium
CAATAGACAGAAGATGCTTCCACGATGCGCCCGAAACAAAGTACCCGGCCAATGCAATTGCAATGATCACAGTCATTGTTCCAACATCTGGCTGCAAGATCATCAAAAGCATTATTATACCGAGCGAACTCATAAACGGCACAAAGCCTGATGACCAATCCTGCACATCTTTGTCTGCGCGATTCTCAAACCAAGCAGCTAGATACAGCAAGAAAGTCAGCTTCACGATCTCTGCCGGCTGAAAACTAAAACCGCCAATCACTATCCAACTGCGTGCAGATCCAAAATCCGCTCCAATACCTGGTATGAATACTAAAATCAGTAGCGCGATAGACGTGAACAGCAGAACAGAAGCTATTTTCTTCCAAAACGTGTATGGCACTCTAGATAAAATAAACATTGCCACCAATCCTGGCAGCATTCCAAATAGCATCTGATGTTTTATAAACCAGTACGTGTCGCCGAATTTTTCAAAACCAAGCGGGCCAGACGCGCTGGTCAACATTATAAAACCAAACGCAACCAAACCTATCGTGAGCGATAACAGCGTATAGTCAATAGATTTCTTTGGCTTAGACATAGCGACTACTCTACAATGTTCCCATGTCGAGCAACGCCAAAGCTATTCCAAGTGCACTAAATACTAGAGAGATAACCCATGCGCGCATTACAATCTTGGGTTCTGGCCAACCAATCGCCTCGAAGTGGTGATGTATTGGCGTTGATCGGAAAATCTTTTTACCTTTTCTGAGTTTCTTCGATGTCATCTGAACTATTACAGAAGCTGACTCGAGCACGAGCACGATTCCGATGATCGGTAACAATAGCGCCATGTTCGTCAACATCGCAACAACTCCAAGAGTAACGCCCAGCGCCATCGCTCCCGTATCCCCCATAAAGAAACGTGCTGGGAAGATGTTGAACCATAGGAACGCAAGCAATGCACCAGTAATCGCAACACAGAGTGCCGCCAGGTCGTAGCTTCCCTGAGCAAACGCAATAGCACCAAACGCAGCAAACGCCGCCATCAATACTCCGCCTGCGAGTCCGTCGAGTCCATCCGTCTCGTTTACAGAGAACGCGGTTGACCCTACGATCATGATGAATATTGGGATATACCAAATACCTACGTCAAAGTCTCCAATGAACGGCACGTGGAAAACGTCCCAGTCAAGCTTAAAGTAGAACCACAATGCGCCAACCAACGCGATCGCCGTGTATACAAAAATACGGTACCAAACACTCAATCCTCCACCATGCGGTCCAATCTTACGAACGTTCATCCAATCATCCACCAGTCCAACAAGCGCCGAAGCCACAAATGCACCAAGCGGCAACAACGTTTCTGATCTTGTAAGGAAACTGAGGCGGCCAAAGAACGATTCTGGCGCAATCGTCCAGATAGCTAGCAATACGATTGAGAATACCAACACTGTCACCCAGATCAAGATTCCTCCCATTGTAGGAGTACCAGATTTTTTGGCGTGTAGTTTAGAAAATATTGGTGCTCTATCCGAGCTGCGGATTTGTTTTCCCAGTTTGTACTTATACAAAAGATGCGTCATCAACGGTGTCCAAGCCATCGCGATAACGAATGTCATGGTTGCAATAAGTATCAATCTTATTATTTGGAACTCGTCCATATCTATACGTTAATCAATAGAACAAAAAACATTGCAGCCGTTACAAAGAGAGCTACTACAAAGTATGTAATCGAAAGCATGTCAGAAAAAACCTTCGACTCCTTGCGTTCTTTGACTGACAATATTGCGTTCGCAATAAACACAGCCGTTCCAAATCCTGGCAAGAAATAAACCCAGTACCACTTTCCAACAAAATCTACGCCAAAGTATATGTTGTAATGCAATGGCACGATAGCCTCCGGTTCAAGAATCGGTACAAGTCTCCACGACGGTACAATCCACACTAACACCAAAAGCGCGACGGTCAGCATTGCTGACCACCGTACAATCCCCGGTGGAAACCATGATCTTAATGTTCGCTGCCATTTCATACGCGTTCAACAGAAGTGACTTCGGGCACATGTTCTTTTAACACAACTTCGATGCCCATCTTGAGCGTCATGTCGGCCAATGCACAGCCGTCGCACGTTCCAAGCATCTTCACTCTCACAACGCCGGTCTCCTCATTAACACTAACCAACTCCACGCTTCCTGCGTGGATCTTCAGCATAGGCCGCACCTCCTCAAGCGCCTGCTCGACTCTCTTTTTCATGGATTCTGCCATAGCTTATGTGTCCACAGAGTACCTAAAATTCGCATAAAAAACAACCGCCTGTTTTCACAGACGATTGAGTTTATGCTACTGGTAGTATGTGCACGAATTTTCGTTTCTTCAACACTCCGATGAAGTTTGGAACGGTTCGTGTTGTGAACTTTACATTTCCAGCGATCGCTGAATATAGAGTATCGTCACTACCTTTTTTAACATTGTTTCCTGGGTGAATCTTTGTTCCCCGTTGTCGGATCAAGACTTCTCCGGCTTTCACCGTCTCTCCGTCAGATCGCTTGGTTCCCAAGCGCTGCGCGTTAGAGTCTCGTCCAAGGGCTGTAGATCCACCGGCTTTCTTATGAGCCATAGTGGTGTTTTCAATTAAGTTCGGCCAACAGGGATCGTCTAAGACGAATCAAGGCCTATTTCTATGTGGCAGAAGTGTACAATATTTCCCTAAAATCGTCAATAGAGGGCTATTTCGCGGGCTTTTCCTCCACAATCAGCGTAAAAGTAGCCTCGTATCCACCTGGAAATTCCGCCGTGAGCTCAAACGACCCAGCTTCCTTAATAGGGTCATGATCGGCAATCTGCTTTGGAGTGAGCTTTATTCCCTGCTCAGAAGCCGCGGCCACTATGTCTTTTGCCGATACCGCAGCATACAAACTACCCTCCTCGTTCGCCTTTGCGCTCAAAACCAGCTCAGCCCCCTCAAGTTGCCCCGCAGCGTCCTTATAGACCTTCTCACCACGCTTAGCCTCTTTTACCGCCTTGGCAGCGCTAGCCTTGATCTTAGCTATCGCGTCAGGAGTCGCAGGAACCCCCATGGATTGCGGAAACAAAAAGTTCTTAGCATATCCATCGGACACATCAATAATGTCCCCCTTGTAACCTTTGTCTTTTACATCTTCTAATAGAATAACTTTCATAGTGAGTTGATTTTATCCGATACTGGCCATACGAGCAAATTGCTGGGGGGTTCTTGGTTCACAGTTCATGGTTCTTGAGCTCTCCCTCGAACCATGAACCTCCGACCTCCATAAAAACACCCGCCCGGAGAACCCGGGCGGGATGCGTGTCTAGTCGATGTCTTCGTCGTCGATCTCTACCGCAAAAACATACCCATGCGGCATCAAGTCCCCTTCATTGCATTCTCTGAGTCCAATGGACCACCCGGCGGAATGGATGTGGCTGAACTCGGCGTACCACCTCACAACTTGTGCCGACATGCCCTCTCCGAACTTGTCTTCAAAGCACATCTCGGTCACGAACGACCTCGGCAAATCCTCGGGACATTCACCGTGGATGCACGCCAGCACCATGTAGCAAGCCTCTGCGAACGTGGCTGGTCGCACGCCCAACTTCTTCAACTTCACTACCAGACGCTCCATGGAGTAGTCATCGAGAACTTGAACGAACTCAGGTTCATCTGGCCTCACAGGGAATGTGCAAACCTTCGCAACGATAGCGTCTACCTCGTCGAAAGGGTCGCCGCCTGTGTGCATGTAAGCAAGTTCTTGCCACATCCACATCTGCTCGTGGTATCTGAACTCTACCGCGCTGCCCACATCTCGAAACTGCTCCCAGATAGGATGTTCTGGAACTGTCCTGTCGGAAGCTTCACACTCAAACCTCACAAAATCGAAAGGTGCGTCACCCACGCAGTCCTCCATTCTGCGTCATAGACGCCAGTAGTTGTTGTCTGCAGTCCGTTTGTATCAAAAAACCGCGTTTTGGTCAACGCGGCTCCAGGTTCATGGTTATCGGTTCATGGTTCTTGAGAGATCTCCAGAAGCCCCTGCTGCACCTGTCGCCACTGCAGCCCATCACTCGTACTTCTGCACCAGCAACGTTCCCCCACTCGCGGCCATCGGTAGCACCACTATGTTGAGCACCGGAACTACTAGACCCAGCGCTTTTGCTAGTCCCATGCCCATAACAGGCCAAATGTGCTTGATTACCCAACGGCGCCGATCACTCAAGATCAACCCTCTCCGATACAACGCCGGGCCCACGGCATCGGCTCCAAGTGTAAGCACCAGCACTCCGAACCCGATAGCTACGCTCCCGATCTGCCCAATTACTGGTATGAACTGGAGGAAGAACACCACGATCCCGATCCCTGCTATCGCCACGAGCTTTCTTGATTCTTGCGATAGCGTCATGAGCACCTCCTTGTACCAAGGCCGCTCTACGATCTTGATCTTATGCTTCTGATCGATCCGTAACCCGATCTCTTCATAAAACGGCGCACCCAAGATTTCCGCAATAATCGAAAAAGCGAACGCATAGATGATCAGACAAACTACAAAAATCAATATCGTAACTATCCAACCAATCACCGAAGTAATCGTCATGGACCATGTCGCGCCAAACACCCCAGACAAAAACGACATCGATCCAAACCAACCAAACACTGTTGGCACAATCGACGTAATAAATAAAACCAAGAACCCAGCGAACAACGCTAGGTTAATCAAAACTGGGACAATAAGCAGTAACCAGATCCCCTTAATCTGAAACATCTCGCCCCAACCTTTAAACATCAGAAAAAATCCATCAGCGATCTTTTGTGGCATAAGGATTGCGTTTATTTCTGCGTCGGACCTGTTTTGCGATAAGTCCGACCGCCTTCTCTACAATAATCTCCATGTCCTCATACTCCGACCAATGCTTCGTGTCGGTCAAGTTCACCCATTTCAATCCTCTTATCATTTCTCCCCCGCCCTTGGGCTTTTCCATACGCTTAAACCGAGCGTGCTCTGGAGCTTCGAACAAGAAGTAGTGAATGTCTTTTACAATAGTGTCGCCCTTCTTTACGTAGCGATCCTCAAACTCAATTTTGATCTTCCCTAGTTTGCGCACTAGCCGGAGGCTCTTGAGCCCCGTCTCTTCCAATATCTCACGCCGCGCTGTCTTCTCAATAGACTCGCCACCTTCAACATGCCCCTTTGGAAACGTCATTTTGCCTACAGAATCGCGAACAAACGCAACGTGAACGCCGCGTTTGGTAACTTTGTAAACAATTCCTCCAGATGATATTTCGTGACGCGTTGCCATATTTACTCATTTGTCTTGAGGATCTCGATAGCGCGATCAAACTGTTGGTCGATCCCTGCATCGAAATCTTCTTCTGTGTATTCAATTATCTCATCGGGCGTAATTCCATCGTCTTGTATTGACCGTCCCTTTGGTGTTAGCCATTCAGCGATAGTGAGCTTTAGTCCAGAACCATCGTTAAACTCTCGGTACGACTGCACAGAACCTTTTCCGAACGTCTGTTCACCAATAACTGTCGCGAGTTCGTAGTCCTGCAATGCTCCGGCAACAATCTCTGTTGCAGACGCAGAACCCCCGTTCACCAACACGACCGTTTTTAGGCCTGCAAGACGCGCGACTCCCTGTGCATCAAGCGGTACAAGGTAACCGTCCTCCATCTTTTCAAACACCACAGTCTTGTTCCCGACCCATTCACCGGCAATAGTTACCGCGCGGTCTAGGAATCCTCCCGGGTTGTTGCGCATGTCTATAACCAAGCTGCTAGCACCTTGTGCCAGCACGTCTACAACCGCTTTGTTGAAATTGCGCGCAGTGTCTTCGTTGAAGAAGAAGATGTCGATAACGGCAACTCCATCGTCTCTTACCTCCCACTCAACAGAGCTTATCTCAATCACGTCTCGAGTTATCGGAACCTCAACTATATCGTCCATTCCGTCATGCGAAACTGTAAGCGTTACAATCGATCCACCCGGTCCGCGAATTCTGCGAACAGCTTCGTCGATAGACATTCCGGTTGTATCAGCTTCGTCAATCAAGTAAACAGTGTCACCAGCCTTAATGCCAGCAGTAATCGCAGGAGATCCTGCCAACGGTGCAACGATTACAACGCGATCATCCTTAATCGCGATCTCTGCTCCGATTCCCTCAAACTTTCCTTCTAAATCTGTCTCAAAACCTTGGGCGTCCTCCGGATTGAAGAAACGACTGTACGGATCACCAACTCCTTGTACGAGTCCATCGAGTGCCGAGTACAAAAGATCTTTCTCAGACACCGGACCTCTCAAGTAGTCATCTTGCAAAATCTTCCACACGTCCCAGAACATCTGAAAATCTACATCCTCGGCCATTCTCTGTACTTCCCCAATGCCAACAACCGATCCATCCTCAAGTGTAAACGTAGACTGTTGGTCGCGTACAAAAGCAGCACCAGCTGCAAATGATAGTACTACTATTACAACAAATATAACGCCAACCAACCAGGGACGCTTCATTAACCAATTGATTCTCTGCTGAAACATGGGATTGATATTAACAATTATTCTATTACGAGCAGTCGCATTATAACAGATTTGGTAGAATACTGTGTATCGTCAATTCGTTGTATAATGTTTTTGATCTGTTACGATCTTTTTCTATGAGAAACCTACAGGTACGGAGGACAATTTTCTATGGTTTCATACTCATATTCTTAGTGTCGGCGCCGGCCATTGTGCTGTTCACAGCTGGTTTTCGATGGAGCGTTGGCCAAGGCATAACACGAACAGGCACGATATTTGTGGCCTCTATTCCAAAAGATGCAAGCGTATATGTAGAAGACATACTCTATCCCGACACAACCCCAACAGTTGTAAAGCGACAAACGCCGGGCGTCTGGGACGTTAGGCTAGAGCTAGAGGATCACTTTTCTTGGGAGAAAAATCTGGAAGTTTTCGAAGGGACCACCACATTCATTGATAACGTTATCCTGTTCCTTGATACAGAACCAACGCTCTTGATTCCAGAAGACATGAGCAATGTAAGCTGGTCTCCAGACAGAAAGAGCATCGCATGGGCCGATCACCAAGTTGGCTGGACGGAAATTTGGGTGTCGTCAGTTGAAAGACCGGCGTCGTCGCTCGTCTCCCGATTTACTTTGAACAAAGCGGTTGATCTTACTTGGATCAATAACTACGTGCTCTCTATAACGAACGATGAAGTTGAAACGCTCGTTGGACGTGACGGAGTCTCCGTTGAATTAGCCGTACCGGAGCCGGAACGCACAGAAATCGAGATTGTGAACAGTTCTGCACATATTATTGATACTTCTACGAACGATGTGATCGCCCGATTACCCTTTGGAACCTATACCGTGATTGATGAGCGAGGTCCCTACATTATCGTAAAGGATTCCTTGAATAGCCAAATAGGCCTTATCACGCGCAATGATCGTAATGAGCCTCTGCTATTGCTAGAGCACGCGACAAGCGCAGAGTGGATACGCGAGGACGTTCTGCTGTTTGCGTCGCCATTCTCAATTAGCATATATGAACCGTCAAAGCACGAGACAACGCTTATTACGCGAATATCGAGCGAGATACGCGACCCTCAATGGCATCCAGACGGTGGATACATTTTTTACGCGACAGGAAACGAGCTGCGGGTCGTGGAGCTAGACGATCGCGACGGCCGCCGCGACACCGTGCTAGCAGAGCTCGAGGACATCACGAGCTTCGCAGTCGACAGCAGAGGTCGCACGCTTTACATAGTAGGCGACAACAGTATAGACAAAGGCCTGTTCAGCAGGCCGCTATACAAGAGATAGACAAAAACTACTGACGTAAGTCAGTAGTTTTTTTTACCAGAAGATTATCGTCTTTATGATCTTGTGATAAAGGCTCAGTACAGGATTGGCCACATACTTGATTATGGGATGCGAGACTTCCTGAGCATCGATCACGCCAACCATGTGTTTCAAGATTTCATGATCCTTCACCGTTCTTATAGATCTGCTTAGTGCACGACGTTCACCTATCATATTACGTATATCTCGGCTAAACAGCGCCTTATATGCCGCGAACTTCCGGTCGAGCCACCCTGACTTTGCCGCAAAGACCAAGCTCGCAAGCTCCGAAAATATCATTGGAACTGCTATCACGAGTAAAGTCGGCAATTTGAAATGTGATAGGTGAGTAATGAATCGATTCCTTTCCATGAAGAAAAACTTTTCAATACTGCGCGAAAACTCGTAACGATGATAAACAATCGAGTCGGTTGCGTAGCCAATGCTATAACCCGCCAAACGTGCGCGCCAACTCAAATCTACGTCTTCGTGATACATGAAATACCTTGCATCAAATAAGCCACCGATCTTTTCTATAGCGGACGTCCAGATAAGCGCCGCAGCGCCGCTCGCATAAAATCGCTGTCTTCCAGATTTTGCTTCAGCGAGTGTCTTTCGGTTGCCGTCTGCATACCCCTGACCCAAAAAGTGTAAACAGTTTCCTTGAGAGTTCAAAAGTTCCGGTTGATCGAACAACATAATACGAGACTGAACGATAGCGTCTTCAGGATGCCGTTTTGCGTAATGGACGACCCTCATCAATGAGCTTCTATCCATCACAGCGTCTTGATTCAGCAAGTAAACGGCTTCTGCAGCCCACTTCTTTGACTCTACATATGCACGGTCATGGCCACCAGCAAAACCAGTATTTTCATCGCTCTTAATAAAGAACCCCTCAGGCAAACTATCACCGGCTTTGTGCAACCAGTGCTCTTGCAAATATTCTGCAGCAGAACCGTGAGGCGATCGGTTATCAACAATAATAATAGCCCAACGGTCCTTTGGGTACTGCAAACGTTCCAGCGATTTCAAACAACGCTCGATGTCTTTCTTGCCGTCAGGCGACCAAAACGTTACAACCTGCACCGCTATTTTTGGAAACGCTTCGGTCATATAGGTCTATGAAACCACTTCGCTGTGTATTTCAGCCAGCTAACCACATGTGCACGAGTGAGCTTGTTGCCAATCAAGTTTTTCACCGCCCCCTGCTTTGACGCAGATCCCTGGCTGTAAACGTGGAACACCTCAGCTTCTGGGACGTAATACACCGGCCTTCCTTTCTCCCAACAACTTCTACACAAATCAACATCTTCGTAATACATGAAATAACGGTGATCAAAACCGCCAATCTGCTTAAACAGGTCACCCTCAATCATAAAGGCAGAACCCTGAACCCAGTCAACAATACGGAGAGTGTCATGATCCACATCCTTCATCATGAACTTATGCTCCAGCTCCATTCCTTTGGGCTTCGCTGCAAGGCCAGTACGCCTAACAACCGGCATATACCATGCTGGGAATCTTCGACATGTCTCCTGCAACCTTCCGTCCATGTACCTAACACGTGGAGCCGCAACACCAACCAACGGGTTAGCCTTCATGAATTCATGCAATTTATCAAACATCTGATGATCATCAATACGGGTGTCTGGGTTCAGAAAGAAATAATAATCCGCAGAAATTTCACTCGCACCACGATTTGAAGCACTCCCGAACCCATCGTTTACATTCCTAAGTAGTACTGTCGCCTCAGGAATATGTGTTTTTGCAAAAATATGTGCATCAAACGTAGTAGATGCGTTGTCTACCAAAACAAACGCCATCTTTAAATCAGAGGCGTTCATTGCTTTTTGTAAACTCGGCAGACAGTCTTCTACGATCCCGTTATACGAGACCATAACCACTGCAACATCAACGTGTTCGCGCACCATACCAAGATCGTTTTTTCATTAATTCTGGGAAATACTCAATCGTGTCTGTCAGGGTGCGCCATACTATTGTCGGATGCATAAACAGCAGATATCCCATTTTTGCAATTTCGTACGGGACGATCGCCCATCCGCGTCTTACCATATCGTCCACTGAAAGATGAGTCAATAAATTCCAAAGGTGGTTGCGATATGAGTGGAACTGACTTGCATAACTTATGTGTTCACGCTTTGAATCGCGTCTCACCTCTCTGCGATGATGCGCGACAGCACCCTCGACGATCATAGGCATCCAATTCGCAGAGTAAAGTCTGAATGCCAGATCAACGTCTTCCTTGTACGTGTGATAGCGAGCGTCAAACAATTCACGATTCATAGAGCTTTCCTCTATAGCCTCCCTTCTATACATCGGCAAGCAACCAGACACACCTTTCAACTCCTGATCGTTACCCAACCCCAGGCGGCCTGACCCACGATCCTGGATTGCACCGTAAACTAGTTCGGTCACTCCGAGCGAATCCACTACGTTTGATAATCCTGGCTCACCTTCCTCCCAATCCCACCTAAGAATATTCCCTGCAGCCGACCCCGCCTGTGCGTTCAACTCCATCGCCGACCGTAGCTTTGAAATATATTC